>JAEERN010000167.1 GCA_016285815.1 Clostridiales bacterium | reverse complement strand
GCCGAGCGGGACAGCCCGTCCAGCCGGACGGAAACGACCCGCTTCAGCTCGCCGCGGCGGGCGTCCACCGCCTCGCGGCAGACCGCCGCCGAGACGCCGGCAGACAAAGAAAGACCGCAGAGGTCCGCGGCCTTCCGAAGCGCTGTGGCGTTCTCCTCTTCAAAGGGGAGCGAGATCCCAGAAACGACGACGGCCATGCGGTTCCGGCTATTCTTCCGGCTCGGGCGGAGACGGAGGTTCGACCCGGCGCAGCGTGACGGTGACGCTGTAATCCGCCTCGAGCAGCTCGGCGTTGACCGCCGGCAGGAAGCTCACCTCGGCCGAGGCCATCTGGTTGCCGGACCTGGGCGTCAGGGTGTCCAGCGCCACGGTGACGGTGAAATCGTCCGCCGTCACCGCGTCCAGCAGCGTGGCGTTCCCGCGCAGACGGACGGTGACGTAGTCGGTCAGGACGCTGGCGTTGAATTCGTCCAGCGATCCGATCAGCGTGATCTTGGAAACGCGGTACGAGCGGATCTCGATGTCCTTGACCGCGACCGAGACCGTCGCGCTGGAGCGGTCGCTGCGGCAGCGGATGCCGGAGGGGAGAACGAACTCCTTTTCCGTCGTCAGCCCGTCGCCGATGCCGCCCAGATCGATGCTGCCCAGCGAGATGGACGAGATCTCGGACAGCGCGGCTCTTTCGCCCACCAGCGTGACCTTGGTGGGGTTGATGGTCAGCTCCACCTCGTTCTCCGTCAGGCCGCCGCCGCTGTTCACGCGCAGCGAGAAGGGCACCTCTTTGACGAGGTAGACGGGAACGGTCAGCTCGGCCGACTTGGTGATCAGCTGGGTATAGCGCAGATCGATGGGGTCGCCGGAGTCGCTGATCAGCGTCACCGGCAGGGACAGCGTGGCCGAGTCCTCCAGCTCGCTGACGTTGGCGGTGACGAGCCCGTGCGAGATCTTGGACAGCTCGGTGGTCGGGCCGCTGACGGTGACGGTGGACGCGGCCAGCGTCGGCGTGCCCAAGGAATAAGAGTCCCCCACCGTGCCGGTCAGCTCATAGCGAAGCGGAAAGCTCCGCTCGGTGATCTTGTCGGCCTCGATGGTGACCATCAGCGCGCTCTGGTCCGTCACGTGCACGTCGCTGTACGGCGTGTTGACCGTGCACTGGATGCGGTTCGCACCGTTGCCCGAGATCTTGGACACGTCGCAGACGATCTCGATGTTCTCGCGGTTCAGACGCAGGATGCTGTTGCGGTTTCCCGTCAGCTCCACGTCGAAGGCGAAGTCCGTGTTGGACAGGATGGAATAGCCCATGTTCTCATAGAGCTCCGTGGTGCCCTGGATGGTGACGCTCACGTCCTGGAACCGGATGGTCATCTCCGGGTTGATGGTGCCCATGACGATGAACCAGATGATGACGCTGGCGACCACCGAGACGAGCAGCATGGGGATATTGATCTGTTTCAGCTTTTTCAGCATATGTCGTTCCCGCCCGCCGTCACTTGACGTCGGCGCTGCCGTCCTTTCTCTTTCGATTCCACGGGAAAAGGCGGCGGATGGTGGTCTTTTCCGCCGATCCGTCGAAGAACTCTTTTTTCATCATGGACGAGAGCATCTCCGGCGTCAGATTGCGCTTGAAGATGCCGCCGTCCGCCACGGTGATGCCGCCGGTCTCCTCCGAGACGATGAGGACGAAGGCGTCCGTGGCCTCGCTGAGGCCGAGGCCCGCCCGGTGGCGCATGCCGAGATCCCGGCTGATGGATTTGTTCTCGCTCAGGGGCAGGCGGCAGCCCGCCGCGGCGATGCGCCAGTTCTGGATGACCACCGCGCCGTCGTGCAGCGGGGCCTTGTCGTAAAAGATATTGCCCAGCAGATCGTCCGAGATGTCGGCGTTGACCTGCGTGCCCGTCTTGATGATGTCGCCCAGACGGTTCTCCCGTTCGATGCAGATCAGCGCGCCCGTGCGGGACCGGCTCAGCTTGTCCGCCGTCTCGGTGAGCAGCGCGATGGCGCGCAGGGTCTCGTTCTCGTCCGGCGCCTCGCTCAGGGAGAAGAATCTCAGGATGGGGCGCTGGCCCACGGAGTTCAGCATCCGCCTCAGCTCCGGCTGGAACAGGATGATGATGGCGAGGATGCCGATCTGGAGCGCCGAGGCGAAGATGTAGTGGGAGACGTTCAGCTGCAGCAGATCCAGCAGCTGGGTCACGATGACGACGCCGACGATGGTCTTGATGACCTGGGCCGCGCTGGATTCGCGGACGAACATCAAGACCTTGTACAGCAAAAAGGCGATCAGCAGCATATCGACCACGTCCTGCCAGCGCAGCAGGTCAAAGGCGTTGGTCAAAAGCGTCAGAAAGCGTTCCAGATACGCCGCCACGATTTCCCCTCCCGTCGTCGGATCGCGGGACGCCCAAACGTCCCTCTCTAATATGATACCACAAAATCTGATTTTTGCAAGTGTATTTTCCGGAAATCTGTCCTTCTCTCCCGCGCTGCCAGCCCCCGCGGCGGCGGGCAGCGCGCCGAAAAGCCCCGCCGGGCGGACCCGGCGGGGCAAGAAGTCGGCAAAGGCGCGTTCACTCCGCGCCGAACTCCGTCAGACGGCCGCGGAAGCGCAGGGGCACGAAGTGCGCCTGGAGCTTTTTGTTCTTCCGCCACGGGATGGCGACGCTTTCAAAGTAGGCGCGCCACATCCCGGCGGCGTCTCCCCGGTCCTCGGCGGACAGGCGGAACAGGGCCGGATCGTCGGAGATCACCGCCTCGCGTCCGTCCCAGACCAGCGTCCGCCCGAAGCCCTGCTCCCGGATCAGAAAGAGCTGGGACGGGAACCGGCGCGTGAAGTGGCCGGCAATCAGCGGCAGGATGTCGTAGAGCGGCTCGATGTCGGACAGATAGACGGGCGGGTCCCCGAAAACGCGGCGGAACCGCAGGAACTCCACATATCGGTGCGCCTCGAGCCGGACCCGGTCCGCGGCGGCCGTCACCCGGCCCACGGGGCGCGACGAGCGGTCGGCCCACGGGGCGCGCCCCTCCCGGATGCCGCGGACGACACAGGCCAGCATCTCGTCCTCCAGCTCTTCGCCGGAGAGCCACGCCAGCGAAAGCGTCCGGACCATCCCCAGCGCCTTCAGCTTCCGCTCGACCCGGCCGGCCCGGACCGGGTCCGGCGGGATCTCCTCCGACGGTCCCAGCGTCATGACGGCGCCTCCGCCGGCCCGGCGGATGGCGCAGTCCGTCTCGATCCCCCGGCGGTAGGCCTCGAACACCGCGGTGAGAAACCCGTCGAATCCCCCGCCGCAGAACAGCGTCGTCATCCAGCCGCCCCCACGGCCGGAAGCGCCGCGGGAACGGAGATCCGGGGAACGCACTCCTCCAGCGTCATCTGGCCGCCCGCCGCGGGCCCGTCGCCGAGCTGCGCCCGCAGCAGGGCGCGGCTGTCGCTCTTCAGCCCGTAGAACCGGCCGCCGAAGGTCAGAAAAAACACCGCCCGCTTCACGACGACTCCCAGCCGCCGCACGTCCTCCACGTCCAGCCGCCGCGCCCGGCGCGCGGCGAGGATCCGACGGGCCGACTTGACGCCGACGCCCGGCACGCGCAGCAGCGTCGCCAGATCCGCCGTGTTGACCTCGACGGGGAACTGCTCGGGATGGCGCACGGCCCAGGCGCACTTGGGGTCCAGCTCCAGATCCAGCTGGTCGTCGTCTTCGGTGATCTCGTCGGCAGTGAAGCCGTAGAACCGCATGAGCCAGTCCGCCTGATACAGCCGGTGCTCCCGCCGCAGCGGCACGCGCGCGTCCGGCGGCGGAAGGCTGGGATGCCGTCCCACGGGGACGTAGGCGCTGAAATACACCCGCTTCATCTCGTATCTCCGGTACAGCGCCGCGCTCAGCAGCAGGATCTTCCGGTCCGTGTCCGGCGTGGCGCCCACGATCATCTGGGTGCTCTGCCCCGCCGGGGCGAACAGCGGCGCGCCGCGGTACCGCCGCCGGTCCTCGGCGTTCTGCAGCTTCAGCCAGCGGATGTCCTCCATGGGCGTCAGGATGCGCTGGCGCGTCTTCTGGGGCGCCAGCAGCTTCAGCCCGTTCTCACTGGGCAGCTCGATGTTGACGCTGACCCGGTCCGCCAGCAGCCCGGCGGCGCGGACCAGCTCTTCCCCCGCGCCGGGGATGACCTTTAGATGGATGTACCCGCAAAAGCCCAGCTCTTCCCGCAGCAGCCGCAGAACGGCGATCATGCGCTCCATGGTCCGGTCCGGCGACCCGACGACGGCCGAGCTGAGGAACAGACCCTCGATATAGTTGCGCCGGTAGAACTCCGCGGTGAGCTCGGCCAGCTCCCGCGGCTCGAAGGAGGCGCGCCGGGTCTCCGCCGACCGGCGCGAGGCGCAGTAGGCACAGTCGAAGACGCAGTCGTTGGACATCAGCACCTTCAGCAGCGAGATGCACCGCCCGTCCTCGGCCCAGGTGTGGCACAGGCCGGCCATACAGGCGTTCCCGAGACCGCCGGACCGCCCCTGGCGGCCCGAGCCGGAGGACGAACAGCTGGCGTCGTACCGCGCCGCCTCGCCCAGGATACAGAGCTTTTCCGCCGTCGTCACGCCGCGCTCCCCCTTTCGGATGCTTCGCGACCAGTATAGTACATTTGTTCTCTTTTGTCAAGAGGGAACTTTGGCGATCCCCGGCGAATCCTGTTGACAGGGCCGCGTCCCGTGTGATATAATAGCCTCGCCTATAAAGAGTGTGCGAGAGTCAAGCTCCGCGACCACACAGCAACCTGTCCGAATACGGACGTGGTGCTAATGCTTGGATGATGGGCAGTGTTGAAACGATGCTCCCCGTCAGGTCGATCTTGACGGGGAGCTGTGCGTTATCCGAACGTCCGCCGACCCGCTTTATAGAGTTCAAAACCGAAGGAAATCGAAAATGCGCTACCGTATGTTCACCTCAGAGTCCCCCGCCGAGGGGCACCCCGACAAGGTCTGCGACGCCGTCTCCGACGCCGTTCTGGACGCCATCCTGGCCCGGGATCCGGGCGCGCGCGTGGCCTGTGAGACCTGCGCCACCACGGGCATGGTCCTGGTCATGGGCGAGATCACCGCGAACGCGGAGCCGGATCTCGCCGCTATCGTCCGCCGCACCGTGCTGGACATCGGCTACGACAGCGGCGAAAAGGGCTTCGACGGCGCGGTCTGCGCCGTGCTGACGGCGCTGGACCGCCAGTCCCCCGACATCAGCATGGGAGTCAGCGACAGCGTCGAGCGCCGCGGCGGCACCGACGACCCGCTGGACGCGGTGGGCGCCGGAGACCAGGGCATGATGTTCGGCTATGCCTGCCGCGAAACGCCGGAGCTGATGCCCGCCCCCATCCGCTTTTCCCAGCAGATCAGCCGCCGCCTCAGCGCGGTCCGCAAGACCGGCGTCCTCCCCTTCCTCTACCCGGACGGCAAGTGCCAGGTGACCGTGACCTACGGGCCGGAGGGCCCCGCCTTTCTGAACAGCGTCGTGGTCTCGGCCCAGCACAGCGCCGGAACGGACATCCGGACCGTCCGCGAGGGCATTCTGGAAGAGGTCGTCAAAAAGACTCTGCCGGCGCGGCTCATCACCGCCGACACCGCGTTCTACATCAACCCCACCGGCCGCTTCGTCGTGGGCGGCCCCATGGGCGACTCCGGTCTCACCGGGCGGAAGATCATCGCCGACACCTACGGCGGCTATATCCAGCACGGCGGCGGCGCGTTCTCCGGCAAGGACCCCACCAAGGTCGACCGCTCGGCCAGCTATATGGCGCGCTATGCCGCGAAGAACGTGGTGGCGGCGGGCCTGGCGGACCGCTGTGAGGTCTCCGTGGCCTACGCCATCGGCGTGGCCCGGCCCCTGATGCTGACGGTCCAGACCTTCGGCACCGGGCTGGCGGACGACGAGACCCTGTCCCGGCTGGTGGCCGAGCGGTTCGACTTCCGCCCCGCCGCCATCATCGAGACCCTTGGCCTTCGCGCGCCGATCTACCGCGCCACGGCCTCGTTCGGTCACTTCGGCGACGCCGGTCTCCCGTGGGAGCGCACCGACCGCGCCGACGAGCTGGCGGATCTTTTCCCGGCCGCGCGCCGATAAGGGATAAAAACGCGGCCTCTTTCCCAAACTAAACGCAGTTTGTTGGAAAGGGGCCCTGCTCTTGGATATGATCGAATGCGCCGGCCTGACCCGACGCTATCCCAACGGGGTGACGGCGCTGGACGGGGTCGGGTTCTCCGTTCCGGCCGGCGGCTATGCCGCCGTCATCGGAAGCTCCGGCTCCGGCAAGTCCACGCTGCTGAACGTTCTGGGACTGCTGGACCGGCCGGACGCCGGGACCTATCGTCTGGAGGGCGTCGACACGGGCCGCCTGTCGGACCGCGCCCTGTCCGGCCTGCGGGCGCGGATGCTGGGATTCGTGTTTCAGAGCTTCGATCTGGTGCCCCGGATGACCGCGCTGGAAAACGTGGAGCTGGGTCTGATCCTGTCCGGCGCGCCGAGCCGCGGCCGCCGGGAGGCCGCGGCGGAAAGCCTGGCCGCCGTGGGACTGGCCGACCGGATGGACCACCTGCCCGCCCAGCTCTCCGGCGGACAGCAGCAGCGAGTCGCCGTCGCCCGCGCCGTGGCGCGCTCGCCCCGGCTTTTGCTGGCGGACGAGCCCACGGGCAATCTGGACCCCGC
This sequence comes from Clostridiales bacterium, assembly GCA_016285815.1. Lineage (GTDB taxonomy): Bacteria > Bacillota > Clostridia > Oscillospirales > QAMX01 > SIG499. Next base: position 23,326 of record JAEERN010000167.1, on the reverse strand, counting down.
TGCCGCGGCCGGGATCATCGGCCTGCTGGAGGCGCAGAACCGCCTCGGCGTGACGGTCCTGCTGATCACCCACGCCGAAGAGGTGGCCCGCCGGGCCGGGACCGTTTTCCGCATGGAAGCGGGCCGGCTCTCCCCTGTCGATCCCCTCCGCCTGAAAGGACGAGACGCATATGAGAAGAGACAAGATCAACTACTATCTTGACATCGCCGAGACCGTCAGCGAGCGCGGCACCTGTCTCCGCCGCAACTTCGGCGCCATCATCGTCAACAACGACCAGATCATCTCGACGGGCTACGTCGGCGCCCCCCGGGGGCGCAGGAACTGCTGCGATCTGGGCGTCTGCACCCGCCAGAAGCTGGCGGTGCCCCGGGGCGAGCGGTACGAGCTGTGCCGCAGCGTCCACGCCGAGCAGAACGCCATCATCTCCGCCGCCCGGGACGAGATGATCGGAGCCGATCTGTATCTGGTCGGCAAAGAGATGACCGGCGCCTACGTCGAGGGGGCCTCCCCCTGCGCCCTGTGCCGCCGGTTCATCATCAACGCCGGGATCGCCAACGTCATCGTCCGGCGCACCGCCGACGAGTACGAGGTGCTTCCCGTGGCGGACATGGTCGAGCACGACGAGTCGCTGTCCGGCCTGTCCGTCTATTGAGCCGCATGGAAGACATTTCTTCCCGGACCCGCCTGCTGCTGGGCCAGGGGGCGGACCGTCTGAACGCCGCTTCCGTCGCGGTGTTCGGTCTCGGCGGCGTCGGCTCTTACTGCGCCGAGGCGCTGGCCCGCGCCGGGGTCGGCCGGATCCTGCTGTGCGACGGAGACGCCGTCGCCCCGTCGAACCTCAACCGTCAGCTCTGCGCCCTGCGCTCGACGCTGGGCCGGAACAAGGCCGAGGTCGTCGCCGCCCGGGTGCGGGACATCCGCCCGGAGACCGGGCTGACCGTGATGGCCGGCTTCATCCGCCCGGAGACCGACTTTTCCTTCCTCGCGGGGTACGACTACGCTGCGGACTGCATCGACGACGTGCCCGCCAAGCTGGCGCTGATCTGTGCCTGCCGGGATCTCGGCGTCCCGATCCTGTCGGCCATGGGGTGCGGGAACCGGCTGGACCCGACGGCCTTCCGCGTGACGGACGTCTACCGGACGTCCGGCTGTCCGCTGGCGCGGTCGGTCCGGGGAAAGCTGAGAAAGCTCGGGGTCGAGTCGCTGAACGTGGTCTTCTCCGAGGAAAAGCCGCTGCACCCCGCCTCTGGGGTCCCCGGCAGCGTTTCGTTCGTTCCCGGCGCCGCCGGTCTGGTCATGGCCGGAAAGATCGTCCGGGACCTCTGCGGTCTCTGACCGCCCGTTGGGAAAAGGAGGTGCGCCATGGCCGACGCCGACCGCGTCTGCGAGCTGTTCAAAACCAACTATCTCACGGTACGCACCAAATTCGCCGCCTTCAGCGGCGGGTACATGCACCCCTTCTGCGCCGCGCTGTACGCGCTGGCCGGCCGGACGCTGGACGCGGCCTCGCTCGGGGCCGTGTGCGCCGGGATCAAAGAGACCACGGGCCGCTTCTCGCCCTTCCGCGGGGCGACGCTGTTGGGCTACGCGGCGGCGCTGGACCTGTCCGGAGACCCCGAGCCGCTGCTGGCGGACGTCGAGCGGACCCACGGGCTGCTGCGCGTCGGGCTGCGGGACACGGCCTATCTGCCCCAGGCGGCCTTCGTCATCGAAAAGTTCTGTCCGCCGTCCGAGCGCGAGGAGCTCTGCCGCGGCGTCACCGAGCTGGTCCGGGGCGCGGCCCTGCGCCGGCCTCTGCTGGCCGGATCCGAAAACGCCGCGCTGTTCGCGCTGGCGCTCTGCTCCGGCCGCCGGGAGGACGAGATCCTCGACCGCATGGAACGGTGTTATACGGATCTGCGGCGCGACTGCGACGCCTATGCGGCCCAGGCGCTGGCGCTGGTGCTTTCGCTGGGCGGAGAAGACGCCATGGCCCTGTGCGAGCGGTTCCGCCGCTTCGGGCTGGCCCTCTCGTCCAAGGGGATCCGGACCGGCCGCGGGATCGAGCTCTCCGCGGCGGCTCTGCTGAGCCTGTCCGGCCTCGACGGACTGGCTGCCGCCGACGCCGTCTGGGAGCTGGACCGGGCGCTGGGGCGCGTCAAAGGCCTCGGGAACTTTGCGCTTGGGCGAAAGCGCCGCGCCATGTTCTGCTGTCTGCTGGCCTCGGCTCTGGCCGACGGCGCGCCGGTCTACGTGCCCGGCCGGCGCGCGTCCTTCGCGCCGGTCGAGCTGGCCGCCGAGGCGGCGCTCTTCTGCGCCCTCTCCGTCTGTGCCGGCTCCTCCGCCGCCATGCGCTCCACCGTCTGAAGACAAAAAACGCCGGCGCCGTCCCCTTTCGCGGGACGGCGCCGTTTTTTCACTTGTGTCCGCGTTCACTTGCCCGTCACGGCCCGGCAGACGGCCAGCACCTCGTCCTCCTCCGCTCCGTCCGTGTTGGCCAGACAGTACTGCACGTCCCCGTCGGACCAGACTGCCTTCCAGACGGTCTCGCCGTCCGCGGACAGACGGGCGAGCGACCCGCCGTTTTCCAGCGGCACCGTCCGGACCGTCTTGCCGTAGAGCCCGGAAACGTCCCCCTCCAGCCGGGTGGCCAGAAGGAAATAGGCGTGCTCGCCGGCGAAAAAGTCCACGCAGGCGATCTTCTCCGATCCGATGCTGTACCGGACCTGTTCCACCCCCTCCGGGGCGTCCAGCGAAAGGTCCAGCATGGCCTTGAAGGCCTCCGGCGAATCGTAGACCACATAGCCGGTGAGCGTCGACGCGTTCTCCGCCTCGCCGCGGTCCAAAAAGCGCGGGATCAGCGCGATGCTCCCCGAGATCAGCACACAGAGACAGCAGGCGGTCAGGATCGCGCGGCGCAGCCGCCGGTCGGCGGGACGGATCTCCGCGGACGCCTTTTTTTCGATGTTTTCCAGCATCCGCTCCCGGGCGCCCGGCGCCGGGGCGACGGCGTCCAGCGCCGCGCAGATCATTTCACTTTCGTTCATTCCGCATTTCCTCCCAGCGCGCCGCGCAGACGGCGCCTTGCCGCCGCCAGACGGTTCCGGACCGTCGACGGCGACTCGCGCAGCACGAGCGCGACCTCGTCGGACTTGTATCCCAAATAGTAATAGAGCACGACCACGTCCTTGTATTTTCCCGGCAGACGCATCACGGCGTCCAGCACCTCGCGCCGCTCCTCCCCATCTTCGTCGGGAAGCTGCTCCGCAAGGTCCTCCGGGACGGTCCGCCTCCGCCGCCAGCGGCGGAGCCTGTCCCGGCACACGTTCATGGCGGCGACCGTCAGCCAGGCGCGCTCGTGCTTTTCGTCCTCCAGAGAGGGCCGGGCATCCAGCAGGCGGACGAAGGCGTCTTCTGTGCAGTCCTCGGCGTCCGGCGCGTTTTTCATATAGGCGAAGCAGACGCGGTAGATCCACGGGTGGTTCCGCTCGTAGATCTCGGAAAACCGCTCTCGGTCGAACTCCGGCATGATGTCGAACCCTCTCATAGATTATTAACGATCCGGACGGCCGTTTTGTCGCACGGCGCCGAAAAAATTTTTTCTTCGGGCTTCAGCTGTCCAGTCCGCCGCCCTCGTGGGCGTAGGCCCGCTTGATATAGTGGCTCTTCAGCGACGCCACCAGCCCAAGCGCCACGTACATGGTCACAACGGAAGTGCCGCCGTAGCTGATGAACGGCAGCGTCAGGCCAACCACCGGCGCCAGACGCATGCACATGCCGACGTTCAGGAAGGTCTGGAAGGTGAACATGGCGGCGATGCCGACGCAGCACAGCAGGCTGAACTTGTCCTCCCGCATGCGGAAGGCCGTGATCACACAGGCGACGATGATGGCGGAAAGCAGCGCCAGGATGGTCATCCCGCCGAAAAAGCCGAACTCCTCACAGGCGACGCAGAAGACGAAGTCCGTGTGGTCGGCGGGCAGATAGTCGTACTGGCAGATCGAGCCCTGTCCGTACCCGTCGCCCCAGAAGCCGCCGCTTCGGATGGCGGCCAGGCTCTGGGTCTGGTGATAGCCGACGCTGTCCGGCTTATAGGTCGCGTCGAACAGCACGATGAAGCGGTCCTTCTGATACTGGTTCAGCACGAAGATCCACAGCAGCGGCACCGCCGCCGCGGCCAGCGCGATCCCCGCCGCGCAATAGCGCAGATAGATCCCGCCGGCGAACATCATGACCGCAAAGATGAACAGATAGCTGACCGCCATGCCGTCGTCCCGGGAAAAGAACAGGACGAACGCCACGGGGAGCAGCGCGTGGATCCCCAGGAACAGAAGCCCCTTGAAGGTGTTCAGCCGCTCGTCCAGCTCCTTGAAGTGACGGGCCAGCGTGAAGATGTAGATGACTCGTCCCAGCTCGTCCGGCTGAAACCCCACCTGAAGGCCGCTGGGAAGGTCGATGCGGATCCAGCTGTTGTTGCCGGTCTCCTCCATCCCGCGGCCGAACAGCAGCGGCAGCAGCAGCAGCACCAGATTCAGGACGAAGGCGACCTTCCAGAAGGAGGAGAGCTGTTCCAGATCAAAAAACGTCAGGAAAAGATAGGCCAGGATCCCCAGGACGATGGCCACCGATTGGACGATCATCTCCCGCCGGGTGCCCACCGAGCTGATCAGCACGAGGCCGATGCCCGAGCAGGCTATGGCGACGGTGAGAAGAAAGAAGTCCGTCTTTTTGAAGTATTGTCTGATCGCGTTTCGAAGCTCTCCGCCCTTGCTCATGTTCCTCACAGATCGACTTTCAGCGTGTCGTCGGCGTTGCGAAGGGTCCCGTCCTCCAGGAAGAAGAACGTGCTGACCTCGCCCTGCGGCGTGATGTCGCAGACCCGCGCGCCGCAGGGCGTCACGGTGACGCCGCCCTTGGACTGGTTGAAGCCGGTGGTCCGGCCGTAGATCAGCCGGATCCCGTAGTATTCGCCCGAATAACAGGTGCCGTGGTCGTGGCCGCAGAAGATGCCCTTGGTCAGCTTGTCCTCCGCCATGGTGCAGAACAGGCCCGTGTTGACCAGCGCGTGGGCCTCGGGGCCGTTGCGCAGGCCGACGCAGCCGCCCTGCCGCCACATGTCCGCATATTCCATCAGCGGCACGTGGACGAAGCCCCAGACGCAGAACCGGTCGCCGTTGCGCTTCAACTCGTGCTGGTTGGCCCGGAAAAAGCGGTTGTGGCTCAGGCTGCCGCAGGTCAGATGGTGCATGCCGTCATAGTGGTGCACCCAGGCGTTGTCGAAAAAGTAGAGCGCGTGGATCAGCTTTCCGTTCCCGTCCTCCAGCCGCACGCAGTAGTTGCCGTAGCCGAAGGCCTCCTCGCAGCCGTTGGTGTAGAGACAGGTCTCGCTGGCCTCGAGGATGTCCTCCAGACAGCGGACGTCCTTGACGTAATCCCGGTCGTGGTTGCCGAAGCAGAACCCCCAGGGGATGCCGTAGCCGTCCATCAGCGCGCAGAAGTCCCGATAGATCCGCTCGGTCTCGGGGCACCAGGCCAGATCCCCCGTCAGCGCGATCAGATCCGGGCTCGTCCCCTCGATGGCGTCGCGCACCAGCTTCTCGGTGAGGCGGCGGTATTTCTGGTCAAAGTGCAGGCCCAGATGAAGGTCCGTCAGCTGCAGAAGACGCAGGGGCCGCGACGTGTCGATGGTCAAAACGTCCCGCTTCATTGCGCATCCTCCCCTTTCTCCTGGCGCACGATCTCGCCGCCGCACAGATACAGATAGGTCTCCAGACGGTCCACGCGCTGCTGGTCCAGCAGGATGATCCGCGCGCCCCGGGCAAAGTCGCTGTTGGGATACCCGCCGCGGCGGTGGTCGCAATAGCCCGTGGTGCGGCCGTAGCACAGCTTGACCCCGTGCCAGTCGGCGACAAAGTCGTTGGTGTGGTCGTGGCCCACGAAGACGCCCAGCACGTCTCCCATCTCCAGCATGGCGGCAAAGGCTCCCGAGTTGATCTCCGGCATACAGATGTTCTCCAGACAGTTGCCGACGGCCGCGCCCGCGTCATAGGCGTGCTGATACTCCGGCAGCGGGATGTGCATGAAGAACAGCGAGCGGGCCCCGTCGCCGAACTCGGTGGACAGGCGCTTTTTCTCTTCGGTGAACCAATCGATCTGCGAGCTGTCGATATAGGCCGTCACCGGTCGGCCGCGCAGCGTGGTGTACTCGCAGTTGTCCACCATCCAAAGCAAAAAGCGAAGCCGCTCTTCCCGGTTGTATACGCCGACGGCGTAGTTGGACTGGCCCCGGACGTCGTCCGGCCCGCGGTCGAAGATGCAGTACTCCGACTCGGTCATGATCCGCTCCAGCACACGCGTCGGCGGGCCGTAATCCCGCTCGTGGTTGCCGTAGGCAAAGGTCCACGGGTACCTGTGCTCGTCCATGAAGCGGCAGAACTCTTTCATGCACGGCACACAGTCGTGCCGCCAGGCCAGATCGCCCGTACAGACGAACAGATCCGGCTTTTCCGCCTCGGCGATCTCCTCCACCAGCGCCAGAGTTCGCTGCTCCGGCCCCGGGTTGCGGAAAGAGCTCAGGTGCAGATCGGTGATCTGGGCGATCTTGAAAAACCGGTTCTCGCCCATGTGAAAATCGCGAAGTCCCGCCACTCAGATCTTTCTCCCTTCCTCCAGCTGGCGGTCCAGCCAGCCTCCCTTCAGGAACAGGTCGCCCTGTTCCCTCAAAAGCGCCAGCAGCTCCCGCCGCATGGCCGCGATGCGCTCGGCGTGCTCCGGGGCGCGGATCAGGTTCCTGGTCTCGCCCGGATCCTCCAGCGTGTCGTAGAACTCGTCGACGTCCGTCATGTTCCAGATGTATTTATAGCGGCTGTCCCGCAGCATGCGCTGGTTGAAAAAGCCGAACTGCTGGCCGTTGGAGCTGGCGTTGATGCCGGTCCGCCAATCCGGTACCCGCTCTCCCCGCAGCAGCGGGGCCATGGAGCGGCCCACGGCCTTGGGCGACCGGATGCCGAACAGCTCGTCCAGCGTCGGAGCCAGGTCGAAGCCGATGGAGACCAGCTCCTTCCGGCGGCCCGCGGCGATCCCCGGGCCCGCCGCCAAAAACGGCACCCGCACCACGTCGTCGTACAGGATATAGTGCTTGTCCAGCATCCCGTGGCTGCCGCAGGTGTCGCCGTGGTCGGACAGATACATCACCACGGTGTCCTCCGTCTGGCCCGTGCGCTCCAGCGCGTCCAGGATGATCCCGACGCTGTCGTCGATCTGGCTGACCATGCCGCGGTACCGCGCCACAGGCTCGCGCCAGTCGTCGGCCGTCATGTTCTCCAGCCCCCAACTGACGACCTGCTGCTTCTGGATATAGGGCTTTCCCTCCAGCGTGTCGGCGCAGCCGTCCCAGAGCTCGGTCTCCGCGGGATCGTACATTGAGGCGAAGGGCTCGCTGGGCTCGCAAGGCAGGTGCGGATCGGTATAGTCCACGCGGATGTGCCACGGACGCCCGGCCAGCGCCTCGATCTGCTCCGCCGCCCGGGCGGCCAGCCAGTGGGTCTTGGAGTCGGCCAGCGGCAGACCGCTGGTGCCGCCGAACCACCCGTGGCCCTTCAGATCCGGATACTTCTCCCGGACCATGCGGGCCCAGTCGCCGTACGGGATATAGGTCTCATAGCCCCAGTCCGTCGGGCCCGTTTTGGCAGAGGCGCCCCACTTGCCGAGAAAGACCGTCTTCATCCCGGCGCGGCGCAGCATCTCGGGCCAATAGTCGTTTTTCGGCGGGTCGGCCGCCGCGAAAAAGCCGGGGTTCCAAAAGGCGCCGTAGCTGTCCGGGTTCAGCCCCGTCAGCATGGACTGCCGCGCCGGCGTGCAGACCGGAAGCGGCGTGAATGCGTTTTCGAAATAAGTCCCCCGCGCGGCGAGCCTGTCCAGGTTCGGCGTCCGGATGTCGAACCGGCCGCGGCAGCCCAGCGCGTCCGCCCGGTGCTGATCCGCGACGATCATCAGAAAATTCATCGTTCCTCCACGGCGTTCCGGTAGAATCCCAGCGCCCGGTCCCGCACCTCGCAGCAGTTGTCCGCGTTGACGTATTCCAGCAGGAACGGCGCGCCGGGCGCATATTTCTCATAGGCGCGGAAAAAGGCGGTCCAGTCGATCTCCCCTTCGCCCAGATTCCGGCCGTAGGTGTCGGTCAGCTTCCGGTCCTTGCCGTGCACGTAGGCCAGACGCGGGGCCAGAGAAGCGAACATCTCCTCTTCGCCGGAGTTGTGGATCAGATTGGCCGGATCCAGCAGGATCTTCAGGTTCGGCTCGCCCACCAGCCCGGCGAAGTCCGCCGTGCGCTTGGCGCTGGGCGTCAGGTCCAGCATACAGGGCTCGAAGGCGACCTCGACGCTGTGCGCCGCGGCGATGCGGCAGAGCGTCCGCATCTGGTCGGCAAAGCGGAGGAAGTCCGCCTCATAGGTGTCGGCACAGATCCCGCGCCGGCCCGGCTGGAAGCCGGTCTCGGTGGCGACGTACCGGACGCCCGTGATCTCGGCCAGCTCGCAGAAGCGCGTCCAGCAGGCCTCGACGGCCCGGAACTTCTCCGGGTCCGGCTCGGCGGGATTGGTGAAGGCTCCCCACGAGACCACCTCGATCCCGCGGCGGCGGAACTCGTCCACCGTCCGGAGGGCGAACCCGTCGTCGACGCCGGACAGATCCGTCACCCCGTTGTAGGACCAGACGTTCTTGTCTGCAAAAGTCAGACAGAGCTCTGTCTGGAAAAAGCCGAGGCGCGCCATGGTCTCGGCGCACTGCGCCGCAGAGAGGCCGCCGAGGCTTCGCGTCACCAGACCGACGTTCAGCATAGGTTCTCCTCCGAATCGTTCGATTTGCGTCTATTGTAACACGGATCGGCCGATTTGACAAGCCCCCGTCAGTCCACGAGGAACAAAAGCCCCTCGGGCAGGGTCTTGAGATACCGGGCGGACAGCCCCGCCGGAAGGCCGCTCCTTTTCCCCTCGACGGAGCTCTGCGTGACCCGAAGGCCGTCGACCTTGCCCAGCGCCACGGACAGCGCCGTCCGGCCGGACAGACCCAGCAGCGCGCCGCCCAGACCGCCGGACAGCCGCTGCTCCGCATATTCCGCCTTGAACGACAGCGTCCCGCCCGCGGCGGCGGCGGACAGCACCTTCAGCGTATAGCGAAGCTCCATCCCCGCCATGGCGACGTCCAGCTGCATGCGCCCGTCCGGGGTCATGGTCCCGTTCCGGACCTTGATCTGACCGTCCGACGCCACCGCGCAGATCTCGGCGGCCAGCGCCGGCGTCACCAGCAGCCGTCCGTTCTCCAGCGCCCGGCTGTCGATCAGCGCCAGCGCCTTGTCCACGTTCACGCGGTTTTTGACGAGCTTGACCAGCAGATCCTTCATTTTTTGCTTCAGCACCCTCCCTTGAAGACCTTCCTTTCTGTCAGGATATGCGCCCCCGCGCGGAAAATTGCTTCCGGGGCCGCGGACAGATGCCTGCCGCGGCCCCGGAAATCTTGCGTTCGTCTCAGATCTTGTCGTTGGAGCCCAGCACGTCGATGAGCTTGTGCTTGACCAGTTCCTTGATGTTGGAACGGGCGGGCTTCAGGTACTGACGCGGATCGAAGTGATCCGGATGCTCGGAGAAGTACTTGCGGATGGTGCCGGTCATGGCCAGACGCAGGTCGGAGTCGATGTTGATCTTGCAGACGGACATGGAGGCCGCCTTGCGCAGCTGCTCCTCGGGGATGCCGACGGCGTCGGGCATCTTGCCGCCGTTTTCGTTGATCATCTTCACATAGTCCTGCGGGACGGAGGAAGAGCCGTGCAGCACGATGGGGAAGCCCGGAAGCCGTCTGGAGACCTCTTCCAGGATGTCGAACCGCAGCGGAGGCGGAACGAGGATGCCCTTTTCGTTGCGGGTGCACTGGGCGGGCGTGAACTTGTAGGCGCCGTGAGAGGTGCCGATGGCGATGGCCAGCGAGTCGCAGCCGGTGCGCTCGACGAACTCCTGAACGTCCTCGGGACGGGTGTAGGAGGAATCCTCGGCCTTGACCTTCACGTCGTCCTCGACGCCGGCCAGCGTGCCGAGCTCGGCCTCGACCACGACGCCGTGGGCGTGGGCGTATTCGACGACCTGGCGGGTGACGCGGACGTTCTCCTCGAAGGACTCGCCGGAAGCGTCGATCATGACGGAGGTGAAGCCGCCGTCGATGCAGCTCTTGCAGGTCTCAAAGTCCGGGCCGTGGTCCAGATGCAGCACGATGGGGATGTTGGGGTTCTCGATGACGGCCGCTTCGACCAGCTTCACCAGATAGGTGTGGTTGGCATAGGCGCGGGCGCCCTTGGAAACCTGCAGGATGACCGGGGAATTGACCTCGGCGCAGGCCTCGGTGATGCCCTGAACGATCTCCATGTTGTTGACGTTGAAAGCGCCGATGGCATAGCCGCCGTCATAAGCTTTCTTGAACATTTCGGTGGAAGTTACGAGTGGCATGGGACATGATCTCCTTTGTTGAAATTTTATAACTATTTAAAATAATTATAATCAGAGGGTGAAGAACGACTCCGCCGCGCGGTACATCATCAGAACGTCCAGCTTGGCGGTCAGCTCGAAGGGGGCGTGCATGCTCAGCACCGGGACGCCGATGTCGACGGTCTCGATGTTGCGCTTGGCCAGATACTTGGCGACGGTCCCGCCGCCGCCGTAGTCCACCTTGCCCAGCTCGCCGGACTGCCAGAGGACCCCGTCGCGGTCGAAGACGCCGCGCAGACGGGCCACGGTCTCGGCGCCCGCGTCGCTGGCCGAGGATTTGCCGCCGGCGCCGGTGTATTTCATCACCTGCACGCCGCCGTTGACGAAGGGCGAATTGCGCTTGTCGTACGCCTCGGGGAAGTTGGGATCGTACGCGGCGCCAACGTCCGCCGACAGGCAGACGGAGTTCTCGCAGAACACGCGGTACTCCGTTCCCGCCCCGGCGCAGAGATCCGCCAGGAAGGTGTCGTACCATTCGGACTGCATGCCGCTGACGCCCTCCGAGCCGATCTCCTCCTTGTCCGCCAGGATGCAGACGGCGGTGCGCTCGGGGATCCCGTCCAGATCGGTCAGGGCCTTCAGCGTCGGATAGGCGCAGACCCTGTCGTCCTGCCCGTAGGCGCCGATGAAGCTGCGGTCGAAGCCCACGTCCCGGGCCTTTCCTGCCGGAACGAAGCACAGCTCGGAGGTGAGGAAGTCCTTTTCCGTCACGCCGTAACTCTCGTGCAGCAGGCTCATGACCGCCAGACGGAAGCGGTCCTTCCCGTCGTCGTCATAGGGCGCGCCGCCCACGACCACGTTCAGGTTCTCGCCAGTGAAGACGGTCCCCGCCGGCTTCTGGACCTGTTCCCGGGCCAGATGCGGCAGAAGGTCGGTGATGACGAAGACCGGATCGTCCTCCTCCCCGCCCACGCTCACGTCCGCGCGGGTCCCGTCGGCCCGCACCATGACGCCGTGAAGCTCCAGCGGGATGGTCACCCACTGGTACTTTTTGATCCCGCCGTAGTAGTGCGTCTTGAAGAACGCCATGTCGCTGTCCTCATAGAGAGGCACCGGCTTGAGGTCGATGCGGGGCGAATCGATGTGGGCCGCCGTGATGTTGGCGCCCGTCTCCAGCCCCTCGCGGCCGATGACCGCGGCGATCACCGCCTTATCGCGGTTCACGGCATAGACCCGGGCCCCGGGGGCCGGCGTCATGCCGCGCTCGTAGCGGACGAAGCCGGCGGCCTCGAGGATGGCCTCCGCGGCTCCGGCGGCCTCGCGCTCGGTCTTGGCCCGGTCCAGAAAGTCCTTGTACCCGGCGCAGAACTCCTCCGCGGCGATCACGTCCTCCTTCGAGACCCGGTCATAGCCGTTTTTCCGCTCGTTCAGCAGCTCGTCTCTGATGTCTTCGCTCAATTGTTTCCGCTCCCTTCCGGCGCGCTGAGTCGCGCGCGCCTGATCTCGTCAACGGCGGCCAGCACAGCGGTCTTCAGCTGTTCCTGCGTGCCGTTGTTTTCGATGCAGATGTCGCAGTGCTCGCGGTAATACGCGTCGCTGCGCTGGGCGTCGATGCGCCGCTGCGCGTCCGCCTTGGAGATGGCGTCCCGGATCATGATGCGATAGACGCGCAGCTCTCTCTCGGACAAGATGCCGATCACCGCCGTGCACAGGGCGTTGATGCCGCTTTCGATCAGCTCCACCGCCTCGATGGCCAGATCCTCCTTCTCCGAGCCAGAGATCAGGACCAGGACCTCTTCCAGGATGCGCGCGTGGGTGATCCGGTTTAGATCCGCCAGCGCCGAGGGCGACGAAAAGACGATCCGGCCCAGCGCCCGCCGGTCCACGATGCCCTCCGGCGTCAGGATCTCTTCGCCGAAGCGGTCCGTCAGCGACCGCCTCAGCGCGGGATCCGTCCGCAAAAGGCGGTGATAGACCTCGTCGCAGTCGACGAAGTCCCAGCCCTCCCGGGCGAGGATCCGGCCCGCCGTCGTCGTGCCGACGCCGCTGCCCCCCGTGATGCCGATGACCATACCCTCAACCTTTCTCTTTCGTGTCCCGGCCGCTCCGGTCCGCGACGATCTCGCGGAACCCCGCCGCTTTCCGGATGCGGTTGGAAACGGCCAGACCGACGCCCGCCTCGTCCGGGCACTGTACGTAGATCGTCTCCGGCTCCTGCCGGTCCGCGTCCCGAAGGGCCGCGAAGATCCCCCGGGCCAGCGACGCCCGGTCGGCCAGCGAGCCGTAGACCAGCGCCCGGCGCCCGGCGAAGATCCCGGCGCACTCTTCATAGCAGAGGCACAGATCTCTCCCCCCCATGCGGGACCGGATATAGAGCGCCGAGCCGTCCCGGTCGCCGCCCACGGCGATCACCGGTGCCTTCGGCGCGTAATGCCGGTATTTCATGCCGGGAGCCGAGACCTTTTCGTCCGGGCCCACCTCGCCCCGCAGGGCCTTGTCCACCGCGATGTCCGGCACGACGGTCCGAAGCTGTTCCAGCGTCACGCTGCCGGGCCGCAGCAACCGCGGCGGGCCCACCACGGAGACCACCGTGGACTCGACGCCGCAGGCGCACGGCCCGCCGTCGATCACGGCGTCGATCCTGCCGCCCAGGTCGCGCAGCACGTGGGCCGCACAGGTGGGCGACGGATACCCTGAGACGTTGGCCGACGGCGCGGCGATGGGCACGCCGGCGCGGCGGATCAGCTCCTGCGCCAGGGGGTGCGCGGTGAACCGGACGGCCACCGTGTCCATGCCGGCGGTGACCCGGTCCGGGACCGACGGCTTTTTGGGGAAGACCATAGTGAAGGGCCCCGGCCAGAAGCGCCGGGCCAGCTCTCTCGCGGTGTCCGGCACCTCGGCGGCCAGCTCGTCCAGCGCCGAAAGCCCGGCGATGTGGACGATGAGCGGATTGTCCTGGGGACGGCCCTTGGCCTCGAAGATCCGAGCCACGGCGGCCTCGTCCCAGGCGCTGGCGCCCAGCCCGTAGACCGTCTCGGTGGGCATCCCCACGATGCCGCCCCGGCGGAGGATCTCCGCCGCGGCGCCGATCTCGGCGGCGGAAAGCAGCAGCGTCTTCACGGCTTTCCCACCGTCCCGTCCGCTTCCGAGGCGCGCAGGCGCTCCGCCTGGTCGGCGGTCATCAGCGCGTCGATCACCTCGTCCATGTCGCCGTTGAGAAAGGCGTCCAGCTTGTACAGCGTCAGGCCGATCCGGTGATCGGTGACGCGGCTCTGGGGATAGTTGTACGTGCGGATCCGCTCGCTGCGGTCCCCCGTTCCCACCTGGCTCCGCCGCTCGGCGGCGATCTCCGCGTTCTGCTCGCCGCGGCGCTTTTCCAGCAGCTTGCTGCGCAGGATCTTCATGGCCCGGTCCTTGTTCTTGTACTGGCTGCGCTCGTCCTGACACTCTACCACCAGCCCCGTGGGCAGGTGCGTGATGCGGATGGCAGACTCGGTCTTGTTGACGTGCTGTCCCCCCGCCCCGCCGGAGCGGAAGGTGTCGATCTGAAGCTCGGTCGGGTCGATCTCGACCTCCACGTCCTCCGCTTCCGGCAGCACGGCCACCGTCACGGTGGACGTATGGATGCGTCCCTGGGACTCGGTCTCGGGCACGCGCTGCACGCGGTGGACGCCGCTTTCGTATTTCAGCCGGGAATAGGCGCCCGCGCCCTCCACGGAGAATGTGATCTCCTTATAGCCGCCCAGCTCGGTCTCGTTGGCGCTGACCGGCTCGAGCTTCCAGCGGCGCCGGTCGGCGTACATCCCGTACATGCGGTACAGGACCCCGGCGAACAGAGCCGCCTCTTCGCCGCCCGCGCCGCCGCGGATCTCCACGACGATGTTCCTCTCGTCGTTGGGGTCTTTGGGCAGCAGCGCCAGCTTGAGCCGTCCGGTCAGCTCGTCCATCCGCTGGCGGCAGAGCCGCTGTTCCTCTCTGGCCATCTCGCGAAGCTCGGGATCCTCCTCCGCGGCCAGCGCCTCCGCCTCGCGCTCGCCCGCCTCGGCGGCGAGATAGCTTCGGTAGAGGCCGACCACGTCCTCCAGCTCCTTCTGCTCCTTCTGGAGAGACGCCAGAAGCTTCGGATCGCCGTAGACGGCGGGATCCGCCAGCCGAGCGGAGAGCTCTTCGTATTTTTCAGACAGCAGCGCAAGTTTTTCAAACATGTCGACAGACGTCGTTCCTTTCGTTTCAGGTGATGGACAGGGAATAGGTGCCGGTGACCACCGAGATGAAGGTCTTGCCCCGGTTGAAGACGACCGGCGCCCCCGCCCCGTCGGTGAAGGTCATGGGCGACTCCGCCGAGGGCTTGGACCACAGGATGTTGATATAGCGGCCGCCGGTGGCGAAGATCCCCGAGCCGGAGCCGACCAGCTCGACGTTGGTCGCACCGCCGGAATAGGAGGACGAGGCGTACAGCACCACCACGTTTGCAAAGGCCAGCGTCTCGCCGTTGTTCAGATCCCGGTGCGGCGCGCCGTGCTGGTACCGCTCGTAGAGCCCGGTGGCGCTCTTGTACAGGAAGTACGGCTGGAAGCCGCCGTAGGTCAGGTGGATCCGGTCGGCCCGGTTCCCGTCCGGCGTGTACGCCTCGTCGGCGAAGACCATGGGGGAACGGTAGCGCTCGTCCAGGATGCTGTGGGCGTTCCTGCCGTTCAGCACCAGCAGGCTCTTGGCGATGCGGCCGCTGGTGGTGAACACGCTGTAATAGTACTGCGAGGCGTAGGAGATGGCGCTGTCGACGTAAAAGCACTCGGTCCCGTCCTCGGCGGAAGAGTCGATGTGGTCACTCTGCTGCTCGGTCAGAACGGCGGCCGCCCCGGCGAAGGTGCCGTAGTGGAGGATATAGGCGTCGTATCCCTCCGCCGTGTAGACGAAGGACGGCAGCACGCTGCGCACCGGTCCCATTTTGGCGATGGAGACGGGGTTGTAATACAGGCCGATGAGGCTGGTGACGCCCGAGTCGGACTGGATCTCCCAGATCACGTCCGCGTCCGAGGTGCCGCACTGGAACTTGCTGGCCTCATAGCTGTTGTAAAAGGCAACGGCCGTGGGGCGGCGGATGCCGAGGGTCTCGCTCTCGCCGGTCTCCTCGCCTGTCAGGTAGTTATAGTATTTTTCCGCCGCGGCGAAGGGGCCCTCCGGGACCGGAAGGGGGAACTCCTCTCCCTCGGAAAAGTCGACGCCCCGCCGCAGCGACCAGGTCGTCGCCGGATCCGGCGTGGCCGACGTGCCCGGCACCGGCGCGGTGTCCGAGGTCCCCGGCGTCGGCGCCGTGGTGGACCGGCCCGTCTGCGTGGCCGACGTGCCCGGCGTCTCCGGTCCGGCGCAGGCCGACAAAGCCAGCGCGATCAGCGCCAGCGCAGCCAGCAGGATGGATAAGCGTCTGTGGTTCATGTCGTCCTTTTCAGTTCGAGCCGTAGACGATGTTGCTCTCGCCGTTGACGTAAGAGACGAAGGTCTTGCCCACGTTGGCCGTCAGCGGTTCGCCCGACTCGGTGTAGAGCTTCAGCGGAGCCTTGTAGTTCTCCTTTTCCCAGCGGACCGGGATGGCCGTCCCGCGGGAGGCCAGGATCCCCGTTCCGGAGCCGACGTCGTCAAAGGCGCGGCGGCCGGCCGAGTCCCCCTCGATGACGTGAGACGTCACGCTCAGGACCAGCACGTTGGTAAAGGCCAGCTGCGTGCCCGTCTGAAAGTCCAGATGAGGCGCGCCGTACTGATAGCGGTAATACAGCCCCGTGCTCTCGCTGTAGACGAACGAGGGGGTATAGCCGCCGTACTTCGTCGTGACGCGTGTCGCCGGCTCGCCGCCCAGGTCGGTGGGCTCGCCGTAAAAGCGCAGGAACTCGTTATAGCCGTATTTGATGGCCGTCCGCTTGGCGCTGTCGTCATAGCTGGCCACGGCCTTGGCCACCCGCGAGCCGGAGGTGAAATACCCGTGCTCCAGACTGGTGGCGCGGACGATGGACTGGTCGTAGTAGAAATACCCGGCGTAGGCTTTGGCCCCGTCGATATCGGGCACGCTGAACTTGGACAGCTGCTTGTAGGCCTGGGACGAGCCGCCCGCGTGGACGAAATACCCGTCGAAGCCCAGCGTGATAGCGATCATGACGGGCCGGGCCGAGCGGATCGAGCCCAGCGTTCCCGTCTTGGACGGATCCAGGAACACGGCCAGCAGACGGGTGATACCGCCCTCGGTCTCCACCTCGTAGACCAGGTCCGCCTGGGACAGGCCGGACTGGTACTGGGCCGCGACGCGCAGGTTGTTGATGACCACCACCGTCGGACGGCCCGCGCCGTCCTCGTTCTCGGTCAGCAGCTCGCCCGTCAGGAAGTTATAGGTCAGCGGATCGTTGCAGTACTTCGGGTGCGTAGTCTCCGGCGCAGAGGTCTCGGGCGGCTCCGTGGTGGTGACGAGCCTGGGCGGCGTCGTCGTGGTGGCGCTGGTCGGGACCGGCGTCGTGGAGGTCTCCGGGGTCGCCGTGGTGGCCGGGAGCGTCGCGGCGGTGGTCCCGGCGGCCTCCGGCGTCGACTCCTCCGGTTCCGTGGTCCCGCAGGCGCAGACGGCGCACAGAGCCAGCGCCGCCATCGTCAGGCAGAGCGCCCGAAACAGTTTCGTTCTCTTCATGGTCGCATCCTTTCTCCCGTCTCTCGGGCCGGGCTCATTCGATGTCGCCGTCGTAATCCTTCAAAAGCGCGTCCAGCACGGCCCCGTAGATGGCCTCGGCGTTGGCGCGGAAATTGTTCTCGATCATCTGTCCCTGGGCGGGCGAGACCACCATCAGGTCCAGATTCAGGATGTCTCCCCCGTCGTCCCGCATGCCCAGATGCGTGGTGAACACGCCGTCGGGCCGCGGCTCGGTGGAACAGGTGATGAGCGAATCGCGCTTGCGCTTGGCCGCGGCGGAAAGGGCGGCCTTCTGCGCGTCCCGCCGGACGCTCTGGGGCAGGCGCTTTTCACTGGCGGCGATGATCCCGCGTCCCCGGTCCGAGATGCAGTACAGCGGGGTCCCGCCGTCGTCGCCCCCGACGGCGACGTGGCCGCTCTCCACCAGCTCGTAGAACGCGTCGGACGCGTCGAAATACGTGATTGCGCCGTCGGAACAGGCGGCCTCGACGACGTCGTCCATGCCCAGCGGCTCTTTCACCGCCGCCAGCACGAACAGCAGCAGATACTTCAGATCCAGCTTGTCCCGGATATATCCCAAAGGCGCCATTTCCGTTTCTCCTTTCAGACAGACCGACGTTTCCGGGGAAAGAGACCGCTCAGAGCTCCCGCGGGCCGGCGGCGGCGGACGTGGGGTAAAACTCCCCGTGCAGACCGACGGCGGCCTCGTACTGGGCCGAGACTGTCTCGATGAACCCCTCCACCGCCTCGTTTTTGACCAGCGAGACGGTACAGCCGCCGAAGCCCGCGCCGGTCATGCGGCTTCCCGCACAGCCGGGGTACGCCCGCGCGCTCTCCGTCATGGCGTCCAGCTCCGGCCCGGTGACCTCGTAAAGGTCTCTCAGAGACAGATGCGACGCGTTCAGCAGCTTGCCGAAGCCCTCGATATCGCCCTTTTTCAGTAGGAGCACGCTCTCCACCACGCGGTTGTTCTCGCTGACGGCGTGGAGCACGCGGCGATAGACCGTCTCGTCCCGGATCAGCGGCGCCAGATCCTCCAGCTCTTCCTCGGTGAGGTCGCAGAGGTTGCGAAGCTCTTTCCGCTTGGTGCGAAGGGCCGCAAGGCCCGCCTCGCACTCGGCGCGGCGCTCATTGTATTTCGAATCCGCCAGCCCGCGCTTTTTGCGCGTGTTGCCGATGACGATGGAATACCCGTCCAGATGCAGCGGGATCTGCTCGCACCGCACCGCGGCGCAGTCCAGCAGCATGCCGCAGCCCTCGCGCCCGTTGGCGCAGGCGAACTGGTCCATGATGCCGCAGTTCACGCCGACGAAGCTGTTCTCGGCCCGCTGGGTCAAAAGGGCGATCTCCGTGCCGTTCATGGACGCCCCCGCCAGCGCCAGTGCCGCGGTGGCCGTGACCACCTCGATGGAGGCCGAGGACGAAAGCCCGGACCCGAAGGGCAGCGTGGCCGAAAAGAGCATGTCCATGCCCCGGACCGGAACGCCGGCCCGGATCAGCTCGTCCAGCACGCCCAGCTGGTACGAGCCCCACTCCCGCCCCCGGCGGGAATCCAGCTCGGACAGGCGGCACGAGACCGCGGTGCCAGGCAGGTCGTCCGCCGCCAGATTGACGACGCCGTCCTGCCGCGGGCGGACCATGACGTAGTTCCCCTGCTCGATGGCGGCGGGCAGAACGTAGCCCCCGTTGTAATCGATGTGTTCTCCGATGAGGTTCACGCGGCCCGGCGCGAAAAAGAGCCTCGTCTCTCCGGGACCGTAAAGCGTTTCGAACTGCCGTTTCATCTGATCTCTGTCGGGCATGCGACCAACTCCTAACCCTTTTCAATCAATTCATTATACCACAGAACGCTGGTTTTGTGAAGAGCGTTCCCAAAAATTTCTCTTGCCCTTCCGCCCGTCCAGCGCTATAATAATGACAGGAAAGCCCGCAGAGCGGCGAAAGGACGGGAACGCAGGAAATGACGGAATACAATCTCGAGACCGGGCGGCCCCCGGCGGACGTGGCCGTGACGCGGCTGGCCTCCATCGTCGCGCGGGAGCGCGTCGGCCGCGCTGGGGCCATCAAGATCATCCACGGGTACGGCTCTTCCGGCGTCGGCGGCCGCATCCGGGTCGAGGCGCGCCGCTGGCTCGCCGCCGAAAAGGCCCGCGGCCGCATCCGGGCCTTCATCCCCGGCGAGGAGTTCAGCATCTTCAGCGCCGAGACCCGCGCCCTTTTGGAGCGGTTCCCCGAGGTCCGGCGGGACCGGGATCTGGAGCGGAGCAACGGCGGCGTCACCGTCGTCGTGTTCTGACTCTTGCATGAACCGCCCCGATGTGCTATAATAAGAAAAAATATGCTCTTTTCCACAGACAGGAAGGAGATCTGCTATGATCGGCTTTTACAACTACACCGTGATCCTGACGTATCTGGGTCTGGCTTCAGGCGCCGTCGGCCTCGGCTTCGGCGCGGCGGGACAGTCGTTCCCCGCGCTGGTCTGCCTGCTGTTTTCGGGCCTCTGCGACATGTTCGACGGCGCCGTGGCCCGCACGCGCAAGCGCACCGAGGCGGAAAAGCGGTTCGGCATCTGGATCGACTCGCTGAGCGACACGGTCTGCTTCGGCGTCCTGCCCGCCATGATCGGCTTTTCCGTCGGCATGGACCGCTGGTACTTCTTCCCGGTCTTCGCCGTCTATATCCTCTGCGCCGTCATCCGGCTGGCCTATTACGGCGTCACCGAAGAGCAGCGCCAGGACGCCGAGGGCGGCAAGCGCACCGCCTATGACGGGATGCCCGTCACTACGGCGGCCGTCATCTTCCCCGCCGTCTGGGTCGTTCTCGAGTGCATCAAGCCCTCTTCGCTGGTCTCCGGCATCGTCTACGGCGCCGTCATGCTGCTGACGGCGTGCGCCTTCGTCGGAAAGTTCCAGATCAAAAAGCCCGGCAAAAAGGGCATCCTCCTGTTCATCGCCATCGGCGTGCTGCTGGCCGGCGCCATGATCGCGCTGTACCTGCTCTGACGGTCACGGCACCATGAAGCACCGCGTCCGCGCCACGGTCCGGCAGACGAAGAAAACGGAAAACAACCCCTTTCTGCGCGTGTTCTACGGCACGCGCGGCGGCCGCGTCGCGCTGAAGGTGATGGTGAACCCCGTCACCAGCGACCTTCTCGGCCGCGCGCTCAGCACGCGGGCCTCGGCCCGGATGATCCCCCGCTTCGTCCGGCGGACCGGCATCGACCCCGGCCGGTACGAAAAGCGGCCCTATCGCTCGTACAACGACTTTTTCACCCGGAAGCTGGCGGACGCCCCCGCGTTCTCCGCCGATCCCCGGGACTTTTGCTCGCCCTGCGACGCGGCGCTCACCGCCATGGAGATCCACGCGGACAGCGTCTTCGCCATCAAGGGGACGGACTATTCCGTGGCGGACCTGCTGTGCTCCCGCAAGCTGGCCGACGCCTTCGAGGGCGGCCTCTGTCTGATCTTCCGTCTGGCCCCGGAGAACTATCACCGCTATCACTGGTTCGACGGCGGGCACATCCTGCGCACCCGCACGGTGCGCGGCAGCCTGCACACGGTCCGTCCCATCGCCTTCGAGCACTTCGACGTGTTCAAGCACAACTGCCGGGAATACGCCGTGGTCGAGACCGACAACTTCGGCGTCGCCGTCCAGATCGAGGTCGGCGCCATGTTCGTGGGGCGCATCGTCAACCACCGCGGCGTCTCCCGCTTCGAGCGGGGCGAAGAAAAGGGCTATTTCGAATTCGGCGGCTCCACCGTGGTGGTCCTGCTGCGGCCGGGCTGCTGCGAGCTGGACGGCGCGCTGCTGGAGGCGGGCCGCACCGGGCGCGAGGTCCCCGTCGCCGTGGGACAGGTCCTGGGCCGGGCCCCGGAACAGGAGCGCCGCCCGCCGGACCGTGAAGCGAAGGGGGCAAGCGAATGAAACTTCCCGCCCTGCACCGCGGATGGCTGCGCGAGGAGCCGCTCCGGCTGGCCTCGCTCTATCTGTTCCCCCATCTGGCGCTGTATTTCCTGACCCTGCTCCGCACGGGCCACCATCCGGTCTACTGCGCGCTGGACGACGCGATCCCCTTCGTCGCGGCCTTCATCGTGCCCTACGTCCTCTGGTATCCCTACATGGCCCTCGGCTTTCTTTACGCGTTTTTTTGGGGCGACCGGAAGACCCTCTGGCGTCAGGCGACGCTGACCTACGCCGGCATGCTGATCTGCATGCTGGTCTGTCTGCTCTGGCCGTCGACCTTCCCCGGCCGGGCGGACGAGGCGCTGCCCGCCGCGTCCCCCGCCTTTCGCTGGATCGTCGCGCTCATCTACGCGTCGGACCGGCCCGTGAACGTGCTGCCCAGCATGCACTGCCACGGCGTGCTGGCCACCCATCTGGTGCTGTCCACGTCGCTGTTCCGCAAAAGGCCGTGGCTGATCGTCCTCTCCGGCCTGTTCGCGCTCTGCGTCTGCGCGTCCACGGTCCTCGTCAAGCAGCATTCGATCCTCGACGTGGCCGCGGCGGCGGCGCTGGTGCTGATCCTGTGCGTGCCCGCCTTTCTGCTGGTCCCGGCGTACGTCCGCAAGAGCTGAACGCGGCCGCCCTTTCTCCGCCGGCCGGATACAACGGAATAAAAACGATCTCCTCCGGACAGAATAGATCTGAATCTGTCCGGAGGTCTATTTCTATGAAACAGCTATCCAAAAGCACCCTCTGGCGCGCGGGGCTCTTCGCGGCGGCGGCGCTGGCCGCCGTCTCCGTCTTCGCCGTCCGGGAGCACCGGCGCGCCGAACGGCTGGCCCGGGAGACGCGCCTTTCCAACGTCCGGGCCATGGCCCAGCTCTGCGGCTCGGTGGCCGGGATCGACAGCGAGCTGCGCCGCAGCGAGTACGCCGCGGACGCGGGCTCCCTGCTCCGCATCGCCACAGAGGTCAGCCGCCACTCCGAGGCGGCCAAGTGCGCGCTGGGCGAGCTTCCGACCAGCCGGCTGACGCTGGACCGCACCTCTCACTTTCTCTCCGCCGCTGCGGACTACTGCTGCGCGCTGGCGCTGCGCTCGGCCCGGGGCGAGACCCTGACCGAGGACGACCGCCGCGGCCTTGCCGCCCTCCGCGCCTCCGGCACGGCCCTGAGCGCCGAGCTGAGCTCGCTGGAGGCCCGGGCCGGCGCGGACGACTTCTTCGTCCGGGCGGACGAGGCGCTGGAGGACTCCGACTTCTCCGGCGGCATGGCCTTCGCCGAGGAGAGCATGCCGGAGTCCCCCGTCCTGATCTACGACGGTCCCTATTCCTCTCACATCTCCGGCCTGTCGGCGCGTTTTCTGGAAAAGGACGCCCGCGAGACCGGCGTCGTCGAGGGGCTGCGCATCGCCGCCGAATTCCTGTCGCTCCCCGACACGTCGGTGCGCTATCTCTGCCGGTCAGGCGGCGACACCGAGACCCTGACCTATGCCGCGGACGACGGGCGGTTCCTTTCCGTCACGCGGTTCGGCGGCTTCGTCATCGGTCTTTCCTCGGACTGCACCGCCGGGACCCCGGTCCTGTCTGGCGGCCGGGCTGCCGAGACCGGCGCGGCCTTTCTGGCCGAGCGGGGCTATGCCGGGATGGAACCCACTTACTGGTATATCGCCGGCGGGATCTGCTACGTCAACTATGCCTTCGCCGGGGACGGCGTGCTCTGCTATCCCGATCTGATCCAGCTCGGCGTCCGTCTGGACACGGGGGACGTCTGCTTTCTCAACGCCTTCGGCTATCTCTGGAACAACCGGCCCGGCCGGGACCTCTCCCCCGCCCTGTCCGCAAAGCAGGCGGCCGCGGCGGTGAGCGGCGCCGATCCCGCCGCCGCCCGGCTCTGCGTGATCCCCACGGCGGGGAAAAACGAGCTTCTCTGTTACGAGTTCCGCGTTTCCGGCGACCGGCAGGAGTTTTTGGTCTACGTGAACGCCGAAACGGGCGCCGCTGAGCAGATCTTCGTCCTCGTCACCGATCCCAGCGGCACGCTGACCGTCTGACCGGCCCGTGCGGAATGCCGAAAAGTGCTCTGATCCATCCCGTTTTTTTGTCTATAAATTCGGGGAAAATGCTTGACTTCCTCCGCGATTTGCTTTAAAATTCATAACACATATGAACTCTAACCGGTTTTCTCTCGCGGAGGTTATATGCATCACCCCGACCTTACAACCGTCGTGTCGGCAGCCGAAGGATCCTTCGGGTGCGTTGCGGCGGT
>JAEERN010000166.1 GCA_016285815.1 Clostridiales bacterium | reverse complement strand
CCCGTGCGCCGCGGTGTTTTTCCGCGAAGTCTGACCGCGAAGCACGGGAAGCCTGGCCGGAGCGGGAGCATCCGCGGCGATGGCCGCCGTGTGCGGCGCCGGCGGCGCGTGGATCGCGCGCAGCGCCGCGCTGGGACTGGAGGCCCTTTTGCCGGGCCGCGCGGCGACGCTTGCCGGATTGGCGGCGGGGGGCGCGGCCTATCTGGGGGCCATGGCGCTGACTGGACAATGGAAAAAAATCGCGCCGGTGCGGAAGAGACCGGCTTGAGAAAGGAAGAACGAGCTTGGAAAACAAACGATACGGCATGGACGACCTGCTGGCGATCATGGCGCGCCTGCGCGCGCCGGACGGCTGTCCCTGGGACCGGGAGCAGACCCACGCCAGCATCCGCCGCAATATGATCGAAGAGGCCTACGAGGCCTGCGAGGGCATCGATCTGGACGACAAGGCCCTGCTCTGTGAAGAGCTGGGCGACGTGCTGCTCCAGGTGGTGTTCCACGCGCGGATCGAAGAGGAGGCCGGCGGCTTCGATTTTACCGACGTGACCGACGGCGTGTGCCGCAAACTCATCGAGCGCCACCCGCACATCTTCGGCGGACAGGAGCTGAAGACGGGCTCTTCCGCCGAGGTGCTGGAGAACTGGGAGGTGATCAAACAGCGCACCAAGCACAACGAGACCGGGGCGGACGCGCTGGACGCGGTGGCGCGCAGTCTTCCCGCCCTGTGGCGGGCGGACAAGCTGCTGTCCCGGGCCGAGCGGGCCGGGTTCGCCTATCCCGGCGAGACGGGCGAAGCCGCCGGGTTCGACGAGACGGGCGACGCGCTGTTCGAGACCGTGGTCCGGGCGCGTCGCGCCGGCGTGGACCCGGAGATGGCGCTGACCGCGGCCAACGACCGGTTCGCCGCGCGGTTCCGCCGGGCGGAGGAGCGCTGCGGCGGCTTTGCCGGAAAGAGCGGCGAAGAAAAGGCCGCGGCGTGGGCCGCGGCCGGACGGACGGAGGAACAGGGATGAGGCTGGACAAGTATTTGAAGGTGTCGCGGCTGATTAAGCGGCGCACCGTGGCGAACGAGTCGTGCGACAACGAGCGCGTGCTGGTCAACGGGAAGCCGGCCCGGGCCAGCTATGCCGTCAAGGTGGGAGACGTCATCGAGATCCGCTTCGGCACCCGGGCCTACCGGGTCGAAGTGACCGAGGTCAACGAGCGGGCCACCAAGGACCAGGCCGCCGGACTCTACCGGGAGATCCCGCTCGACCCGTCATAAGCCGTCCGGCCCCCGCATAGGGATGGTCATGGAACGACCGTTCCGGAAAAGGGGGAGAGGGCTGCGGTGGATCGGGAAAACGGCGCGGCGTCCGGTCTGGTGCTGTCAGGGCGCCGGTCGCTGAGCGTCTCCGGCGTCAAAGAGGTGTCCGGGTTCGACGACCGCCAGATCGAGGCGGACACGACGGCGGGCGAGCTGTTCGTCCGGGGAGAGGAGCTTCGCATCCTGAGCTTTGACCGGGACAGCGGGGATCTGGAGCTGGAAGGCCGGATCGACGGGATGGCGTACGCGGAGAAGACGGAAAAGCGCGGGCTTTGGGCCCGCCTGTTCGGAGGATGACCAACCCTGTCTCCGCCCAGCTCGTCTCCTTTTGGACGGCGCTAATCTTCGGGCTGGGCGCGGGCGCGGGGTACGCCCTGCTGGGGCTGCTGCGGCGGCGGGGGCGCTTTTGGCGCGGCGCGCTGGCAGATGCGGTCTTCTGGGCGCTCTGCGCGCCGGCCGTCTGGTGGTTTTTGCTGGCGGTCGAGGGCGGCGAGCTGCGGGGCTATACCGCGGCGGCCATGCTGTTGGGCGGCGCGGCGGCGGGAACGGCGGGGCGGCTGTTGTTCCGGCCAAGGCCGAAGCTCCGGAAAAAAAGGCGCGGATGACAAATTTTCTTTGCTCCGCCCCTTTTCTTTTTCGGAAAAATATACTATAATAAACTCGGTATCTTTTTGAACGGCCGGAGCGGAGCATGAGAGAACACATTGTCCTGAAATTCATCGTGAAAGCGGTCTTTGCGGCGGTCGCGGTCTACGCGGCGGCGGCCTTCGTGTCTGCGGCCGCGAAGCTGGACCGCGCCCGGCGGGCAAGAGAAGAGCTGGAACAGGCCGTCGCCGCCCAGCGTCAGATCAACGACGAGCTGGCTTATATGGTGGAGAACGGCGTGACGGACGAGTACATCATCAAACAGGCCAGAAGCTACGGCTACGTCCTGCCGGACGAGATCGTCTACGCGGACGTCTTCGGGCAGTAAGGCGAAAGGAGAAGCGCGGACCGCATGAGTGTTGCGTTGGGCGAGATCGTGACCGGAAAGGTCACGGGGATCACAAAATTCGGCGCTTTCGTCTCGCTGCCGGACGGGAGCTCCGGGCTGGTGCACATTTCCGAGATCGCGGACACCTTCGTGCGGGACGTGGCCGACGTG
>JAEERN010000165.1 GCA_016285815.1 Clostridiales bacterium | reverse complement strand
GTCGCGCCCTTGACTTCGCCCCACACGGCCTTGATGCCGCTGGTGTAGTTGGTCAGCGTCGGCGCGGCGGGAGCCGCCAGCCACCGGGCCGAGGCGTTGGCAGAATACGCGCTGGTCGTCTTGCTCACCTGGGCGCGCACGCGGTAATAGTAGAGCGTTCCCGCCTCGGCGGTGGTGTCGGTATAGCTGTTCGTGCGGGAATAGCCGATGTTGGCCCAGCTGCCGCCGGAGATCTTGCGGTACACGTTGTACTTCGTGGCGCCTTCCGACAGGCCCCAGCTCACCTTGATCCCGCCCGCGGTCAACCCCTTGGCCGTCACGTTGGACGGAGGCGCAAGCTCGCCCCAGTGGACCGTTGGCGCCGGGTCGTTCTCGCCGAGCCAGTCGTCGCACCAGTTGAGCGGCTTTTCGGCCGCGCCGCACCAGATCTCCGTCAGCGCGGGGCACCAGCCGAACACCTCGTGTCCGATCGTGTCCACGCCCTTGGCGATCCGCACCGTCTTCAGATCCGGACAGAGCTTGAAGGCGTCCGTGTCGAGAACGAACACCGACGCCGGGATCGTGACGTCGGTCAGACCGCTGAGCTGGAACGAGCAGAACCCGATATACGTCACGCCGTCCGGGATCGCGATCTGCCGCAGCGCTCTACACCCGTAAAACGAATAGTCCCCGATCTCCGTCGTTCCGGCAGGCAGCGAGACCGACGTCAGGTTGACGCAG
Organism: Clostridiales bacterium; assembly: GCA_016285815.1. Taxonomy (GTDB): domain Bacteria; phylum Bacillota; class Clostridia; order Oscillospirales; family QAMX01; genus SIG499. Next base: position 10,507 of record JAEERN010000165.1, on the reverse strand, counting down.
TCCTCAAACTGGCCGTAAGCGACCTTCGTCACACTGGCCGGGATCGTCACGCTGGTCATCGCGTAATTCCCGGCGAAGGCAAAGTCCTGGATAGTCGTGACGGTGGAGGGGATCGAAACGCTCGCCGCCGCGGGCGCGGCGACCAGCGTCGTCTTCGCCTTGTCGTAGAGCACGCCGTCCTGCATCACGAATTCCCCGTTGGCCGGGTCGACCGTCAGATCGTTCAGGGCGATACAGCTCCAGAAGGCGCCCATCCCGATGGCCTCCACGTTTTTCGGGATCGCCAGCGCCGTCAGCGCGGTGCAGGCCCGGAACGCGCCGTCCTCGATGATCTTCAGGCTCTCCGGCAGCGTGATCGCCGTCAGGCTGTAGCAGTCGAAGAACGCTCTGGTGCCCAGCCTGACCAGCCCGGCGGGAAGGACGACCTCCGTCAGCGCGTTGCACCGGCCGAACGCGGCGGTGCCGATCTCGGTCACGCCGGACGGGATCGTCACCTTCGTCAGATCATAGCACTGCCAAAACGCCTCGTCGCCGATCGCCGTCACCGGGTATCCGCCCAGCTTGGCGGGGATCGTCAGCGCGCCGGACACCGCCGTGTCGCATCTGGTGATCGTGGCCTTGCCGTCGGACACCTCATAGGTATACACGCCGCTGGTCTCCGCGTGCGCGCCCGCTCCGAGCAGCGGCAGCAGACCCAGCAGCAGCGCCGCGGCCAGGATCGCTGCGGCCGCCGCAAAGAAATGCCGGTTTTTCTCCGTTTTCGTATTCACGTCGCCTTTCTCCTTTTCTCTTTCCTTCCGGCCTTCCGGCCCGGTTTTCTTCTTCGATTATAACACAGTCTGCCGCGTTTTTTCAATAGCGAACGCAGCTTTTTTTAATATTCTTATCTGTCCCGCCGTTTTTAAAAAAGTCCGGACCGCAAAAAACGCCGCGGGCGGCCGAGGATCGGCCGCCCGCGGCGGACGTTTTTTCTTTTGGGGACGGATCAGCGGACCGTGTCCGCCGCGCTCTCGCCCGGCGCGGCGGCGGACTCCGCCTGCCACGCGCGAAAGGCCTCCATGGCCTCGCGGGACGGGCGCGTGGCCGCGGGGCTGTCGTCCGAACAGTTCAGCATCTCGCGGAAGCGCTCGAAGAGCGCGTCCACGTCCGCCTCGGCGACGGGGATCAGCGCGTCGTGCTTGGCCATCCCCTCCATGAGCCACATGAAGTGCAGCGCCATGGTCTCCGGATCGGCGCACGAGAACTTTCCGGCCTCACAGCCCAGCCGGATCATCTCCGCCGTCACGGCCACGGCGTTCTTCGCGCGGACGGCCAACAGCTCCCGTCCGCGCTCGCTGTTGGCGGCGAACTCGGAGATGGCGTTCTCAAAGCTGTTCTCCCGGTCCAACAGCTTGACCGCCCGCCGCCGCAGGAACATGAACAGCATGCTGTCCGGCCCGATCTCGCTGGAGACCGCCCGGGCGAGCATGTCGAAGGCGTGGGCCTGTTCCCGCTCGATCAGCGCGGCGAAAATGTCCTCCGTCGAGGCGTAATAGCGGTACAGGCCGCCCCGGGACAGCCCCGCAGCCCCGCAGACGTCCTTCATGGTGACGCCGGAATACCCTCTGGTGGCGAACAGCTCCTCCGCCGCCGTCAGGATCCGGCTCCGGGCCGCGTCGCCCTTGGCGCCCATGCGCTCGCCTCCCCTCACCCGAAGCTCGCCGCGCGCCGCCCGTCTCCGGCCCGGCCCGCCGCGTTTTAATTATACGGCGGGCCGGACGCTTTGTCAAGGAAAAGCCCTTCTTGACAAACCCGCGCGGGGTATGTTATAGTGGTGTCGGACCACAAAACGGGCTTTCGAAGGAGGTCTTTCCATGAACGTGCTTTCCGGCTTCGACAGGATCCTGAACGATCACATCGCCGCGCGGGAGATGACGTGCGCGTCCTACACCGTCAGTCTGGACGGCGAGATCGTGTGCGAAAACGCGCTGGGCCTGGCGGACGTGGCCGCCGGGCGGCCGCTGGACCGGAACGCCGTCATGCGGCTGGCCTCCATGACCAAGCCCGTGACCGGGGCCGCGGTGATGCTCGCCCGCGAGATGGGACTTTTGTCTCTGGACGACGAGGTCTCCCGCTATCTGCCGGGCTTTGCCCGTATGCGCGTGGCGGAGTTCGACGGCGAGGGGCGCGTCGTCGGGTCGCATCCGGCCGAAACGCCCATCACCGTCAAAATGCTTCTGAACCACTCCAGCGGCCTCGGCATGGGCCGGGTGCCCTGCCCCGCGCTGGCCGAAGCCGGCCCGGAGGCGACGCTGGCCTCCGTCGTCCCGCTCTACGCCGAACAGCTGCTGGACTTCGAGCCCGGATCGGCCGCGGCCTACAGCGCCACCCAGTCCTTCGACGTGGCCTGCCGCATCGTGGAGATGGTCACGGACACCGAATACGAGCGGTTCCTGCGGGAGCGGATCTTTGACCCGCTGGGGATGCGGGACACCACCTACGCCCCCTCGGAGGAACAGCTCTCCCGGCTGGCCGTCATGTACTTCTGCTCCGGCGGGGATCCCGTTCCCGCCAAGCCCACGGACCTGATCCTGTCCAACGTGCCGGTCACGTTCCGCGCCGGCGGGACCCAGCTGTACTCCACCCTGCCCGACTATACCCGCTTTGCCGCCATGCTCTGCGGCGGCGGAAGCTGGCGCGGCGTCCGCGTGCTCGCGCCGGAGTCCGTCCGGCTCATGGCGGCGCCGTCGCTGCCGCCCGCGCTGCAGGGGGGATGCGAGACGTGGGGCCTGTCCGTCCGCGTCATCCGCCGGCAAAGCTGGCCGGACCAGCCGCTGCTGCCCGGGGCCTTCGGATGGAGCGGCGCCTATGAGACCCACTTTTTCGCCGACCCGGAGCGGCGGCTTTCCGCCGTGCTGTTCAAGAACGTCGCCGGCGGCCTCGGCTCGGGCGCCGTCACCTCCCGCGAGTTCGAGCGGGAGGTCGTGTCCGCCTTCTGCGGCCGCTGAAGGACTTTTTTCAAAGGAGGGACCCGCCATGAGACGGCGATCGCCGCACTGGATCCAGCACACCCACCTGTTCGACGACGACGAGTACGAGTGCTCGGTCTGCCGCGCCGCGGCGGACCGGCCCTATCTCTTCTGTCCCCGCTGCGGCGCGAAGATGGCGGGGATCCGGTCCGACGCCTCGTGGGTGGACGAGGCGGAGACCATGGACCTCTTCGGCCTCTGAGCCGCCCCCTTCCGCCCCCCTGAACACGCCTCCGTCCCGCCGGGCGCGGGACAAATCAAAGAAAAAGGAGCTGCCTGTCATGCGACGTCTCACCATCTGCGGAGCCGACGTCTCCGAATTCTGCATCCGCCTTTCCGACCGCCCCGCTCCCGCCGAGCGGACCGCCGCCGAGTTCCTGCAGCGCGTCGCCGCGGCCTGCACCGGCGTCTCGCTGCCCGTCACCGACGGGCCTGCGGCCCATGCCGTCTGCCTCGGCACCCGGCCCCAGAGCGGCCGGGTGAAGTGGGACGGGTTCCGCCTCGCCTCCGACGACGCCTGCGTCTATCTGGACGGCGCCGTTCCCCGCGGCACGCTCTACGCCGCCTATGCCTTCGCCGAGCGGTATCTCGGCTGGCGCTGCTTCGCTCCGGACACGGAGGTCCTGCCCACGGACGGCGCCGCGGAGGTCGCCGCCGGACTGGATCTGGTGGAAGAGCCCGGCTTTGAGGCCCGCTGCTGCGACCACTTCAACTTCGCCAAAAACCCGCTGTTCGCCGTCCGCTCGCGCATCAACGACTGCATCCGCGCGGACGAGTCGCTGGGCGGCTCGCTGACCGTCTTCGACGGCTGTCACACCTTTGAGGACCTCTGCCCGCCGAAGACCTATTTCGCCTCCCACCCCGAATACTATTCGCTGTGGGAGGGAAAGCGCATCCCGGGCTCCAACGAACAGGGGGCCGTGGTCGGCCAGCTCTGTCTCACCAACCCCGACGTGCTGCGCATCGTTACGAACAACGTGCTGAAAAAGCTGCGCGCCGCTCCCGGCGCGCGTCTGGTCGAGGTGTCCCAGAACGACAACGCCCGCTATTGCCAGTGCGAGCGCTGCGCTTCGGTGGACGCGGAGGAGGGCAGCCACGCCGGCACCCTGATCCGCTTCGTCAACGCCGTGGCCGAGGCCGTGGAAAAGGAGTTCCCCGACGTGCTGGTGCGGACCTTTGCCTATTCGCACACGCGTCAGGCCCCGAAGCTCACCCGCGCGCGGCACAACGTCCTGATCCGCTACTGCACCATCGAGGCGTGCTTCCGCCACCCGCTTTCCGATCCGGACTGCCCGCTGAACGCGGGCACCTTCCGCCGCGAGCTGACCGAATGGCAGGACAAGGCCGACCAGCTCTCCATCTGGGACTACGTCACCAACTACATGGGCTACATCACGCCGTTCCCCAATCTGGCCGTCCTGCGGGAGAACGCCGCTTTCTTCGCCCGGTGCCGCGCGATCCACATCTTCGAGGAGGACTCGCCCCAGCCTGCCAGCGGCGTCTGGGGCGATCTGAAGGCCTATCTCATCGGCCGCCTGCTCTGGGATCCCTATATGAGCGAAGAGACCTATCAGGCCCACGTCGACGAGTTCCTTCAGGTCTTTTACGGCCCCGGCTGGCGCGAGGTGCGCCGCTATCTCGCGCTGGAGCACGAGGTGACCGCCGACAGGAAGATGAACTGCTTCGAAAAGCCGGACATGTCCGCGGCCTTTACGGGAGATCTGCCCTCCATCGGCGAGTTCCTCGCCGGCGAATACCTGCCCAAGCCCTACCAGCCGGCGCTGTCCGACTTTTTCCTGGCCGGACTGGTCCCGCGGATCGACGAGGCCATCGCCCTCTGGGACAGCGCGGAGGCCCAGGCGCAGACGGACCTGCAGCGGATGCATATCGACCGCAGCCGCCTGTCGCTGATCTACTTCAAGCTCTTCTGCACGCCCCACCTGCGCGAGGAGATGACCGAAGACCAGCGCGCCGACTACGAGGCCGCCGCCGAGCGCTTCTTCGCCGACAAGGAGAAGTACGGCTTCCGCTACAACATCTGGACGGACCGCTATCACCGCCGCTGACCCCTCCCCTTTCTCCCGTTTTCCGGCCGGGCGCATAACGCCGCGCCCGGCTGCCGATACTTGAAAAAGGAGCTTTTGCAATGTTCTATCGCGATTTCCAGGGGCTTTCTCTCTCCGCTCTCGGCATGGGCTGCATGCGTCTCCCCGTGACGGACGGCGCGGACGCCCGCCCCGACGAGGCGGCCGCGGCCCGCATGGTGGACGAGGCGCTGGCCAACGGCGTCAACTACTTCGACACGGCCTGGGGCTATCACGGGGGAAACTCCGAAACGGTCTTGGGCCGCGCGCTGGCGTCCCACCCCCGGGAGAGCTATTATCTGGCCGACAAGTTCCCGGGATACGACCTGTCCAACATGGACAAGGCCGAGACCATCTTCGAGCGCCAGCTGGAAAAGACCGGCGCGGGGTACTTCGACTTTTACCTGTTCCACAACGTCTGCGAGATGAACGTCGACGCCTATCTGGACCCGAAGCACGGGATCCTGGACTATCTGCTGCGGCAAAAGGCCGCGGGCCGCATCCGCCATCTGGGCTTTTCCGCCCACGGGGCCCTTCCCGTCATGGAACGCTTCCTCGACGCGTACGGCGCGCACATGGAGTTCTGTCAGATCCAGCTGAACTGGCTGGACTGGGAGTTTCAGGACGCCCGGGCCAAGGTCGGGCTGCTGGCCGCCCGCGGGCTTCCCGTCTGGGTCATGGAGCCGCTGCGCGGCGGGCGGCTCTGCCGCCTGTCCGGGGCCGAGACCGCCGCGCTGGAGGCCGCCGCGCCCGGCCGCTCTCCCACCGAGTGGGCCTTCCGCTTTTTGGAGGGCGTTCCCGGCGTCACCGTGATCCTGTCGGGGATGTCATCGGAGGAACAGCTCCGCGACAACCTGTCGATTTTCCGGACCGAGGCGCCCCTGTCCCCCGCCGAGACCGAGCTCCTGACCGGTCTGGCCCGCGGCATGACCGCGGGCGTCCCCTGCACCGCCTGTCACTACTGTGTGGACCACTGCCCCATGGGCATCGACATCCCGAAGATGATCGCCCTGTACAACGAGCACCGCTTCTCCGGCGGCGGTTTTCTGGCGCCCATGGCGTTGATGGCCGTTCCGGAGGAGAACCGGCCCTCGGCCTGTCTGTCCTGCGGAAGCTGCGCCGCGGTCTGCCCCCAGCAGATCGACATCCCCTCGGTCATGAGCGACTTCGCCGCCCGACTGGCCCGCTGAGCGGACGGCCGCGCCCGGAAAGGATCCCTGTATGTACCAGATCGCTTTTTTCGACGCCAAGCCTTACGACCGCCCCGCCTTCGAGGCACACGGCGCGGCGGCCGGGCTCTCGTTCCGTTTTTTCGAGACCCGACTCTCCGTTGACACGGTCGAGCTGGCCCGGGGCTGCGACGGGGTCTGCGTCTTCGTCAACGACGACGTGAACGCCGCCGTCCTCGACCGGCTGGCCGGGTTCGGCGTCCGCATCGTCGCCCTGCGCTGCGCGGGGTACAACAACGTGGACGTGCGCCACGCCTTCGGCCGGGTCCACGTGGTCCACGTGCCGGCCTATTCGCCCCACGCCGTGGCGGAGCACGCCATGGCCCTGCTGTTGACCTCGATCCGGCGCATCCACAAGGCCTATATCCGGACGCGGGACTTCAACTTCAGCCTCGACGGCCTGACGGGCTTCGACCTGTACGGCAAGACTGTCGGCGTGGTGGGCACCGGCCGCATCGGCCGCATCTTCGCGGACATCTGCCGCGGGTTCGGCATGAAAGTGCTGGCCTTCGACAAGTTCCCCGCCGCAGACAGCGGGCTGGAATACGTCCCGCTGGACCGTCTCCTGGCCGAGAGCGACGTGATCTCGCTGCACTGTCCCCTGACGGACGAGACCCGCCATCTGATCGGCCGGGACTCGCTGGACAAGCTGAAAAAGGGCGTGGTGCTGATCAACACCTCCCGCGGGGCGCTCATCGACGCCGAGGCCCTCATCGACGGCATCAAGTCCCGCCGGATCGGCGCGGCCTGTCTGGACGTCTATGAGGAAGAGTCCGACGTGTTCTTCCACGACTTCAGCGGCCACATCATGGGCGATGACGTGCTGGCACGGCTGATCTCCATGCCCAACGTCATCGTCACCTCGCATCAGGCCTTTCTGACCAATGAGGCGCTGAACAACATCGCCGAGACCACCGTGGCCAACCTGCTGTCCTTCTTCCGCGACGGACAGCCCGACAACGAGCTGTGCTACCGCTGCGACCGGATCGAATCCTGCCGGCGGGCGCGCTCGCAGCGATGCTTCTGATCTCCCTCCGCCGCCCCGCGCTCCGGGGCGGCGGCCTTTTCGTCCGGGCTGCGGCGCGGTCCGGACGCTGTGCGCGTTTCACCGATCCGGAGCAGGATCCCTGTGCAGTTTTTTCTCCGATCCGCCTTTTGGGGATGCCGCCCGGATACGGGTCCGGTATATCATGACGGCGGGGCGAAGCGCCCCGCCCGACGACATCCTCACCGAAAAAGGAGGTTTGCCCCGTGCGTTCCCCGTCCATCCGCCGCGCGGCGGCCACTCTGCTGTTTTTGCTGGCGGCGGCCGCACTGTCCGCCTGCCGCGGCGCCGAGCCGGCGGTCTCCGCAGAAACCGCCGACACCGGAGCCTCCGCCGCCGACACCGCCGTCTGGACCACCGGAACGTCCGCCGACGAGACCGCCGCGGAGGGGGTCATGACGCCTGCCGCCTCTCTCCTGAAGCTCTCGCCGGAGAACTACCCCCGCATCGACGGCTCCACCTCGACGCTGCCCATCGTACAGGGGCTTTTCCGGGCCATGTTCCTGCCGGACACGGAGGACTTCGCCGCTCTCTTCCCCGAGAGCGCCTCCAGGACCGTCCCGTCCTACCGGCTGCTGATCGCCGGGGACGCGGATCTGATCTTCGTCCCTTACGCCTCCCCCGCAGTGCTGGAAGAGGCCGCCGCCGCGGGCGTGGAACTGGAATTCCGCAAGATCGCGGGAGAGGCGCTGATCTTCATCACCTCCCGGGAAAACCCGGCCGAGAGCATCACCCGCGAACAGGTGCGGAGCCTCTATCTGGACAATGCGCCCACCACCTGGGACCAGCTCGGCGGCGGCCCCGGGAAAGTGGTCCCCATCTGCCGCAACGACGACAGCGGCAGCCAGTCGCAGATGGACAACCTGATCCTGGACGGCCAGCCCATGCACCCGACCATCAAACAGAACTATGTGGAGCTGACCATGGACGGGATGCTGGCGCAGGTGGCCTGCTATCACCGCGGCGGTCTGACCCATCTGTTCCCGCCGTCGGAGGATTACGCTCTGGGCTATACGCTTTACTCCTATTTCATGGACGACTTCAATCAGGACTGGATCGGCAATCAGCTCAAGATCCTCTCTTACGAGGGCGTCATGCCGTCCGAAAAGACCATCCGGAACGGGACCTATCTCCTGGGCGACGGCTATTACGCGGTGGTCCGCCGCGACCTGCCGGCCGACGCTCCCGCCCGCCGGATCGTCCGGTGGCTGCAGCTCCAGGACGGACAGGAGATGATCCGCTCGCTGGGACTCATTTCCTCGATGGACGCGGACCCGGAAACGGATTGACCCCTTCCCCGCCGCACAAAACGGCATGGCCGCGGGCGGGCCATGCCGTTTTTCGTCTTCTCCTCACAGCCAGTCGCGCAGATCCCTGGAGAGCTGTTCCTCCAGCCGGATCAGCTTTTTGGCCACCTCTTTGGACGGCTCGTCCGCCGCGGCGTACTCGTTCAGATAGCGGGACAGGGACTTCACGCCCATGTTGCAGCCGTCGGTCACCAGCTCTGCCGCCGCCGCGTCCTTCCGGCCGGCGTGCATCATCAGCGTCATCCCGTTCTTGACCCGCGACATCCCCAGCGCCACTGCGCCGGGCTCGCCGCCGCTGTCGCCGTACGCCGCCAGCAGGCGGTCCGTCTCGTCCCCCAGCGCGCGGTGGCGGCGGCGGCTCTCGTCCAGCAGTTCCTTCAGCCGCCTATCCTCCACCGACGGCAGCACTTCTCCGATGCTCTCCACGCCCATCTTCGCGCCGGAGCCGCACTCCCGCAGCAGGCGCACCGTGTCCTTGTGTATCACAGCGTTCCACGACCTTTCGTTCTTTTCTCCTTCTATCGTGCCCCCGAAGCGGCGCGGCCATACGGACCCGCAAAAAAATTTGTTTTTTTTGCGTCCCGCGCCTTGACAGACCGCCGGAAATCCTGTACAATAACAGGCAGAAAAGGAAACATCTGCGGCTGAGTGTTGAGAACGCAAAACAGCTCCGCGGCGCGGCTTCGGTCCGGCCCGGGCGGCTGTTTTCTGCGTTCTTTTTTCACGTCCGCACGGATCGAGGTGTTTTTGCATGAAGGAATACGACGTCGCCGTCGTCGGCGGCGGAGTCACCGGCGCCCTCACCCTGCGCGAGCTGGTCTCGCGGGGGCTTCGCTGCTGTCTGTTCGAGGCGGGGAACGACCTGGCCAGCGGCGCGTCCCGCGCCAACAGCGCCATCATCCACGCCGGCTTCGACCCCCTTCCGGGCACGCTCAAGGCCCGGCTCAACGTCCGCGGCGCGGCGCTGTACCCGGCGCTGGTCAAGGCGCTGGACGTTCCCTATCAGCCGATCCCGACGCTGGTGGCCGCCCGCTCCGAGGCGGAGCTGACCACGGTGGAAGCGCTGCTGGACCGCGGCCGGCAAAACGGCGTGCCCGGTCTGGAAAAGCTGGACGCCGCCGCTCTGCGCGAGGCCGAGCCCAACGTCAGCGACGACGCCGTCGGCGCCCTGCGCGCCCCGTCGGCCATCGTCGAGCCGTGGACCGTGGCCGTGGCCGCCGCGGAGAACGCCGCGGACAACGGCGCGGACGTCTATCTGGGCAGCCCCGTCGTCGCCGTCGAGCCCGCGCAGACCGGTTATCGCCTCACCGCCCGCCGGCGGGACGGCGACTTTTCCGTCCGGGCCGACGCGGTGGTCAACGCCTCCGGCGTCCGCTGCGCCGAGCTCCACGCCATGGTGGCCGCGCCCAGCTTCCGCATCACCGGCCGCCGGGGCCAGTACTTCGTCCTCGACCGCGGCGCGGCGGGACTGGTGCGGAACGTCCTGTTCCCCTGTCCCACGGAAAAGGGCAAGGGCATGCTGATCTTCCCCGAGATCCACGGGCGCGTCATGCTGGGGCCCGACAGCGAGCTCACGGCGGATCCCACCGACACCGCCACGGAGGCCGGCGCTCTGGCCGTCGTCCGGGCCACGGTCTCGCGCTATCTGCGGGTCCCGCTGCCCTTCGGGCTCACCATCCGCACCTTCGCCGGCGTTCGCGCCGTGGGCGACCGGGGCGACTTCATTCTGGAAGAGGCCGACGGCGCGCCAGGCTTCTTCGACGCGGCGGGCATCGAGTCCCCGGGGCTGGCCAGCGCGCCGGCCACGGCCGAAACGCTGACCGCGCTGGTCACC
>JAEERN010000164.1 GCA_016285815.1 Clostridiales bacterium | reverse complement strand
GTCCTCCGATCCGCTGGCGGATCCCTCGGCGGCCGTCTCCGGCGAAGGGCCGGACGGCTCCTCGGCTCCGGCGGCGGAGACCCCCGCGCCCGCCCCCGCCGGGAGCGAGACCGCCGCCCCGACCGCTTCCGCCTCCGAGCCGTCGGAGAGCGACGCGCCGGACACCGGCGAAAAGAGCGGCGCGGAGCCGGTGGACTTCACCGTTCCGTCCGAGACGAGCGCGCCGGCGCCGACGTCCGGGACGTCCCGGACGCCAGCCACGCCGCCCGCGCCCGCGTCCCAGAGCACCGCGCCCACCGCGACTGAGCTGACCACGTCCGAGCCCACCGAGTCCACCGAACCCGCCGTTCCGTCCGATTCTTCGGACCCTGCGTCCTCCGATCCCGCCTCGTCGGACCCCGCGTCCTCGGGACCCGTCCCTTCCGACTCTCTCTCTTCCGACACGGAGCCGTCCGCCGGGCCCACCGAGCCGCCCCACGTCCACGCCTTCGGCGGGTGGACCGTCACGGTCCCGGCCGCCTGCACCTCGCCCGGCATCCGGACGCAGACCTGCTCCTGCGGCGAGACCCGCACGGAGAGCATCCCGGCCGCGGGACACCGCTTCTCCGAATGGGTCACGGAGCTGGAACCCACGTCGACCAGCGAGGGCCGCGCGGGCCGGTACTGTCAGGTCTGCGGGGTGAGCGAATACAAGACCCTGCCGCGCACGACCCCGGGGTATTCCTACCGTCCGGTGTCCGTCACCGTGGGCACCGTGATGAACGGCGGCATCTACTACTGTCTGGGCGGCCAGTACTATCAGATCACGACGAAAACGGCGGCCGACACGGAAGGAGACTGGCACACCATCGTCTCCTATTACGCCAACGGCACCTTTCTCGGCGAACAGATCGTCCCCTTCATGTCCTACGGCGACCTCTGCAATTTGTCTCCGATCTACACCCGCATTTCGAACTGACCGCGGGCCCGAGGCCCGGCGGTCCGGTCTTCTCTCATCTTCTCCTTTCAAAGCAGGAAGCCCTGCGCGGACGACCGTCCGCGCAGGGCTTCCTGTCCCGGCCTCTTTTCACCACGCCAGCAGGCCCTCGGCCCGGACGGTCCAGCCGCCGTCCGCCGGAAAGCCCGGCGCGTGCGCGCCGTCACGGCCCACGGCCATCATGGCCGCCGCGGCCAGCAGGCCGCCGTTGGCGGGCAGATAGGGGTTGCACCCCTGGTCGTTGGCCCCGGTGACGTCCATGTGCATCGTCAGCAGCGCCTCCACGGCGATCTCCGGCTCGTCCGTCCGGGCCGCGCACATGGCGATCCACGGGAAGTCCCAGCCCCAGATGCGGTCCTTCTGCCACTCGCGCCAGATCTTTTTCACCGTGTTCCGCGCCGTTTCCCGGCTGACGCCCTCCACCGGGGGCAGCATGCCGTACACGCCCACCGGGTCCGGGTGCTCGTAGTTGAACTTCGTATAGGTCTCGGTCCACGCCGGGGCGCGCAGATACACGTTCTCCGCCTCGTCCACCGGCAGCGGCGCGAGCTTCCCGGCGACCTCGTCCCACAGCGGGACCGGGGGCCGCCCCATGCGCCGCCGCCAGTTCGCCGCCGCGCCCAGCGCCCAGCGCCAATAGGCCAGATCGAAGACCGTGTCCCGCGTGAAGCCCAGCTCGCTGGGCGGCATGACCGGATCCAGATGATACCGCCCGTCCTCGCCTGGGACCGCGGTGTCGGCCATGTTCTCGGCGGTGGCCTCCACGATCCCGGCCCACTTTTCCAGCGTCTCCGCCGTGGGGCGAAGGCGATACTCCAGCTCGGCGAAGAAGATCGGATGCGGCTGGCGCCACAGCAGGGCCAGATTGCCGTCCCAGGGGGCGCTCCGTCCCTCCGGGGTGAGGCTCTTGCCCCAGACCGCGCCTCTGGTCCCCAGCTGGCGCGCAAGCCGCTCGGCCCGCGGCAGGAACGCGCGGTAACAGCCGAGCTGGCGGTCCGCCATCTCGGGCCGGCCCCAGAAGAAACAGTGGGCCGCGTGCCACCAGAGCATCTCCATGTGAAAGCGCCCGCGCCAAGGGTCCACGTCCATGAGCCCGGACTCGGAGGACGGCCAGCTTCCGGCCGACTGGGCCCGCAGGAAGTACTGCGAGACCACGATGCGCCGCTCCAGCTCGAACCACCGGGGATCCCGGCTTTCGGACAGGTCGAGGGCGCCGCCGCTGCGCCAGAAGCCGTTCCAGAAGGCCGCGGCGGCCCGCGCGGTCTCCGCGAACCCGGGAAGCGGCGCGCCCAGCGCCGCCGGACCGTACCGAAGGGTCAGCTCCGTCCGGTCTCCGGCGCACAGCAGCAGCGTGTGCTTCCCGCTCTGCCGCGCCTCGCCCTCGGTCCAGACCAGCTCGGCGACGTACGCCGTCCCGTCCAGGGACCGGTCGGCCCGCGCGGCGCGCGGGGAGAGGGAAAAGACCGTCCCGTGCCGGTCCTCCGCTTCGAAGTCCGCGGTCCAGACGTCGTTCCGGAACGTGGGATACGGAAAGTCCAGCGCCAGCGTCAGGGGGCCCTCGCCCTCGAGGCGCACCGACACCGCGTCCAGCTCCGGATGGACGCAGGTCTTCACCCGGACCTGCCGTCCGCACCGGCGGAACGCCGTCTCCGAGATCCCGTCCCACAGGCGGTAGACCGAGCTTTCCAGCTCGATCTCGTCCGCGGCGACGGGGCGGCCCTCCTCGCCGCACAGGCGGAGCCGCCCCAGGCTGAAGGCGTGGGGATTGTCCATCCAATAACGCCAGGCCTCGCCGACCTCCGGCGGGACCGTGTCCCGCCCGTCGGCCGGCAGACGTCCGTGCAGAAAACAGCCCGTCTCAGGGAACTCGATCCCCCGCCACTCTTCCGGCAGGGGGAACGAGTGCCAGGCCCAGTGGGCCATGGTGTTGCCGCCGAAGGTCTGAAGCCCCGTCGGGTCCGCGCCGAAGCAGAATTCCCCGTTGCCCAGCGCGATCCGCCGGTCGGTCATGCACCGGCGGATGTCGTGGCGGGAGACCAGCGCACGGCGGTCGATGGGCCGGGGGACGGAAGTGCGATCGCTGTCCATGGCATGTTTCCTCGTTTTCCTTAAATCCGGCTCCATTATAGCCGAAAAAAGCCGGGGCGTCAACCGTCTGCAGCGGCGTTTGGCGCGCCGGACGCAGCCGCTTTTCAGTGAATCTGCACAAAAAAGGCCGTCCCGATTTGTGCAGTTTTCGCTTGACATTTAGCAAAACTAAATAATATACTGTATTTAGTATATTTTCATTTTTTGCGGGCGCACGGTTCTCCTCCCCTCGCTGCGCGCCCGCGGGAACGAAAGGATGGACACCATGAAGAGGACCCGTATTCTCGCACTGACCCTTGCCGTGCTGATGCTTGCCGGGATCTTCGCGGCCTGCGCCGGAACGGAGCCCGAAACCACCACCACGGAAGCCACCACCACCGAGGCCACCACCACCGAGGCCACCACCACCGAGGCCACCACCACCGAGGCCACCACCACCGAGGCCACCACCACGGAAGCCACCACCGCCGAGCCGAAGCTCGACCTCGGCGGGCGGGAGCTGACCATCGTCGACCGCTCGTCCGGCACCATGTATATCTATCCGGACGATCCGGAGGGCAACGAGTCCGACGCCAACTTCAAGGCGGCCTGGGACGCCGTGCAGGACGAGTACAACTTCGTGCTCAGCATGCCGGGCGGCCTGAAGCTCGACGCCGTTCTCACCAACATCTACGCCGGCGACACCGACGCCAACGGCGACATCTACATGTGCAAGCCGCTGGAATGGGTCACGCTGGCGCTCAACGGCTATCTGGCCGCTCTCAACAGCGACCAGATCAAGGCCACGGGCTTTGACGTCTACGATCCCGCCGCCTTCCACCAGGACTTCACTCAGGCCATGCAGATCTACAACAAGATCTTCGCCTGCCAGTGGGCCGGCGACTACAGCGTCGTCTCCTTCGGCTGGTGCGTCTACTTCAACATCGACTACGTCGACCAGTACGGCGGCGAGAGCGACCTGTTCCAGGTCGTCCGCGATATGAAGTGGGACTGGGAAAAGTTCATGGACCTGCAGCAGAAGTGCGCCAAGGACCTTGACGGCGACGGCGTCTACGACATCTGGGGCTCCGGCGAGCACAGCTACGGTCAGGAGATCTACACCATCCCCGGCGGCGCCATCGTCTATCTGGACGAGGAGACCGGCAAGTACATGAGCGGTCTGACGCTGCCCGAGACCGAGGAAGCCCTGCAGTTCGCCCAGAACTATTTCAACAGCGGCTACTGCGAGACCTCGACGGGCTACGGCAAGATCCACGCCATGTTCAACCAGGGCATGGTCGCGCTGCAGTGGGGCGAAAAGTTCAACACCACCAGCCAGAGCGCCGGCTTCCGCGAGAGCACCATCCGCTACGGTCTGGTCCCGCTGCCCAAGCATCCGGACGCCGAGACCTACGTCAACGTGCTCGGCGGCGTGCCCGGCTGCACGCTGTTCGCCGCCAACAGCCACTTTGAAGAGAACGCCCAGATCCTCTACGCTCTCGGCAAGACCTTCACCTCCGACGGCTGGAAGGACAACTACTGCGAAGTCGAGCTTCAGGGCAACGAGGACTCCCTCGACATGGTCTGCAACTACATCTGGGGCGAGCACGGAACGTCCGTCTTCGACCTGATCTGGGGCGAGAAAGAGACCCTGCTGAACACCTTCCGCAACGACACCTACTTCCCCATCGTGACGGGGAACGGCTCGATCGCGGAGATCTGCGAGGCGCAGAACGCCATCATCCAGGGCAATCTGGACGCCCTGTTCCACCAGCAGTAAACGGAGCACGCCGGCGGCCGGGACGCGCAGGGCCCGCCGCCGTTCGCCCTTCGGCCACAGGGGGACCGCACCGGGGAGGAGCGGTCCCCCCGCTTTTTTGCCCGGAGAGCGGCCTTTTTTCGCGCCGCCCCCTTGCGGCGGCGGCGGGCCCGTGCTATAATGAAGCCAGCCTCCGGGCGGATCTTGACGAAAAAACGAGGAAAAGCGCATGGAAGCTTCAAAATGGAAACTGAACGGCATCCCCGTCTATCCCGACGGCGAGCTGTTCGACGAGCTGTTCGAGGTCGGCGGCGGGCTGAACGGCGGCTTTGGCCCAGAAGACGAGGCCCGTTCCCGGATGCACCTGGTCAACGGGACCACCGCCGAGGCGTTCCTCGCCTATTGCGGCGAGCTGGCCCGGGCGGGCTTCCGTCCCGGCTTTTCGCGGGACGCGGCGCACGGGCTGTACCGGGAGTTCGTCGGGGACGGCCGGATCGTCTACGCCTATTTCATGCGGCGCACCGGACAGGCGCGGATCATCGACGACCGCGCCAGCCTCTCCGCGGCGGACTTCGGGGCGGACGACCCCCGGGACGAGGTCCGCGGGGACAGCGAGCTGATGCAGTTCGGCCTTTTCTACGGCGATCCCCTGCGGGGCCGCGTCTCCACCTGCGGCATGCTGTACGTCGTCCGCGGGCGGAACAACGAGCTGTTCCTGGTGGACGGCGGCGAGCGCGCCCAGAGCACCGACGACGCCTTCGACGAGCTGATGCTGCGCCTGCGCGAGCTGACCGGAACGCAGGAGGGCGAACCCATGACCATCGCCTGCTGGTTCTGCACCCACGCCCACGACGACCACATGGACCTGTTCATCAACCTCATGCGGCGGCACGGGGACGTGCTGAAGGTCAAGCGGATCCTGTTCAACTTCCCCGAGCCCGACTATGCCGGGGTCCCGCCGGAGTTCCGGGAAAAATTCGTCGGCGGCTTTCTGAACAACGCGCTGGAGGCGCTGAAGCAGTACTGCCCCGGCGCCAAATACCTGAAGGCTCACACGGGCCAGTGCTTCCGCTTCGGGAGCATGACCGCCGAGGTGCTGCTGACCCATGAGGACGTGTACTACGAGAACGACCAGAACGTCCGCCTCATCGGATTAAACAACAGCTCGACCCTTCTGCGGCTGTCCTTCGACGGCAGTTCGCTGCTCATCCTGGGGGACGCCGACGAGCCCAATGGCGACGTGCTGCGGAAGTACTACGAGCCGGACGAGGTCTCCTGCACCTATCTCCAGGCCGCCCACCATCTGGCCAACCGGGACGAGAACATCTACACCTTCGTCAAGGCGCAGACGGTGCTGATCCCCCAGGGACGGCTGCGCGTCAACCGGATCCGGCGCGACCACTACGCCGTCCTGTGCGAGAACTATGACCGGGACCGCTTCCATCTGGAGGGCGACTACACCATCGTCTTCCGGGTGAAGGACGGAGCAGAGGAGATCACCTATTACCAGCTCCAGGGCGGCCCCTTCCGCCCGGAGGTCGACGGCCACAACCTGTGGCGCGAATACCCGCCGGAGCTCTGATCCCCGCCGGGAGCGGGACGGAAAGACAGATCTTCCGGGCGCTCGGCCCGGATCGAACAAAAGGAGGATCCCTTCATGCAGGATCACATCGTTGCCTCTTACGGCCCTGACGAGCGGTATTCCCGCCACAGCGAGGGCGCCTTTCTCCGTCTGGATGACGGAAGCATCCTGTTCGTATACAGCCGCTTCACCGGCACGTCCAGCGATGCCGCCCCCTGCGATCTGGCCGCCAGCTGGTCCTTCGACGAGGGCGAGACCTGGACGGAGCCCACAGAGGTGGTCTCCGCCGCGTCCCACGGCGTCAAAAACATCATGAGCGTCTCGCTGATGCGCATGCAGAACGGAGACGTGGGCCTGTTCTATCTGGTCAAGGCCGCCCCCTGCGTCAACACGGTCTGGCTGGCCCGCTCGCGGAACGGCGGCCGGACGTTCTACCGCCGCGTCGAGTGTTCGCTGCCGGACCGCCGGGCCTATTACGTGCTGAACAACGACCGGGTGATGCGGCTTTCCACCGGGCGGCTGATCGCGCCGCTGGCCTACCACCGCGGCGGCTGGAACGACGGCGTCGAAGGTCTCTATTTCGACGGCCGCGCTTCAGCCTGTTTCCTCTTGTCCGACGACGACGGCGAGACCTGGACGGAAGCGCCCGACGTGATCTTTCCGCCCTTCACACGGACGAAAACGGGGCTTCAGGAGCCGGGCGTCGTCGAAAAGCAGAACGGCGCGCTCTGGGCCTATTTCCGCACGGACAAAATGTACCAGTACGAGTCCTTCTCGCTGGACGGCGG
>JAEERN010000163.1 GCA_016285815.1 Clostridiales bacterium | reverse complement strand
GCGGGCGCACCGTCCGGCGGCCACCAGCGCCATCAGCGCCTGGACCGTGGCGGTGTTGTTGGCCTCTCCCCCCGCCGTGTGCGCGTAGGCGCCGCCGGCCAGGCGATAGCGCGCCAGTCCGTCCAGGGGCGTGGCCCCGTTCTGAACGAAACGGGCATCGGAAAAGGGGTCGATCCCCAGCGAGGCCAGCGCGATGATCACCTGCGCCGTGCTCTCGGCGTTGGGCGATCCAAAGCTTTGAAAATCGCCGCCGGGCAGCTGAAGCGACGCCAGACAGGCGACGCCCCGCTCCACGGCCGCGGCGACGCGTCCGTCCTCCCGGTGCACGGCCAGCGCCTGGAGCACCATGGCCGTCACGTCCGTGTCGGCCCGCTCGCCCGCCAGCGCCCAGCCGCCGTCGGCGAACTGAAGCGACAGCAGCGTTTCGATCAGCGTCTCCTGCGCGGCGGCGCAGGAGACGCCGTTGTTGGTCAGGTGCAGGGCGAAGACCGTGCTCATGACGCCGCCCTGTCCCCCTGCGGAGGACGCCGCGGCGTCCACGAAGGCGTCGTCCCGCGCGCCGACGGCGATCAGCGCCAGCGCATAGCGGTCCCGGGTCACCTCGCCCGTGACCCGGTGTCCGGCGAGCCACCGGTGCAGCGCGGCGTAATAGGCGGAAAAGTCCAGCTCCCGGCCGGACTGTCCCAGCGCCATCGCATACCACTCGGACGTCTCGCCCGCGCCGGCGGCCAGCGCGCCGGAGACCCAGTCCTGAAGGTCCGCCGCGCCGCTCTCGGCCAGCTTGTACGCCAGGATCTCCTCCGCCAGCTCCTCCGCCCGTCCGTCCCCGGACACTGCCGCGGCCGGGACAGGACAGAGGCTGGCCGCGGCGATCAGCGCCGCGGCCAGCGACAGGACGAATCCAACGAGCTTTTTCACTTTTTGCGGGTCACGGCGACGACCACCGCGGCCACGGCGCACACGGCGACGGCGCAGCCGACGATCCAGAGGACCGTCTTCAGCGTGTTCCCGCCGGCCACGGCGACGGCGCAGAAGGGCGGCACGATGGTCATGCCCTCCACCGTCGCGCCGATGACGCAGGAGGCGGTGACGGGCACGGTGACCTTGCCGTCCGCGCCGGTCTTCAGCTCGGTGGGCTTGCCGTCGACGGTGATGACCGCGCCCTCCAGCGGCTGGGTCACCGGCGCCCAGTTCTCGTCATAGCCCATTTTGTTCAGCGTCAGCGTCACGTCGCCCTTGCTCTCCAGCTCGACGGACTCGGGGGCGAACCAGCAATAGACGTCCGAATAATTGGCCGCGTCGGTGTAGACGAAGGCGGTGACGGCGTCGCCTGCCTTGACGGGATCGCTCAGGCCCATGGCCATGGCGTTGTTGACGTAATAGCCGTACGAGCCGCCGTTTTCAACGCCCCAGAGCTTGCTGATGTACAGGCCCCAATCGCCCGTGGCATAGCCGTAGCCCGCCGCGGAGCCGCCCTCGAAGGCCTTGTCGTGGGCCGCGATCAGCGCGTCGTTGACGGTGAGCGCGCCGTCCTTGTCCAGGTCGGTGACGTTGACGGACTGGCGGACCAGCACCAGCTCGCCGTTGGCGACGGTCACGAAGACCTCGATCCCCTCCGGCTCGGCGGCCGCAGAAACGGGCAGGACCATGGCAAGCAAAGCCATGATCACCAGCAATGCAGAAACTGTTTTTTTCATGTGGAAGGACCTCTCTTTTTTTGTTTTCTATTCTCCTTCGCCCGTCGCCGGGCGTCCGAGTTCCGTCTGTTCCGGCCGCGGCGCGCGGCTCTCGCGCCGCCGGATCTTGGCGCGGCGTCGCTTTTCCCGGTTCCGCTCCAGCCGGTCCGCCGGCCGCGCCGCCTTCAGTCCGGCCGCCTCCAGCGCCCGGGGCCAGGGCCCCAGGAACGCCTTGATCGCGGCGGCCTCTTCCGCGGAAAAGTCGGACCGTCTTGGGAACCGCTCTTCCCCCGCCGCGGCCAGCGCCGCCGCTTTTCCCCGCAGCGCCGCGCGGCACCGCTCTGCGTCCCAACGTTCCACCGCGCCGTCCTCTCGCTTTCCGAACACGAAAAAAGCACCCCTTCACCGGCCTCCCGGCAAAAAAGTGCGACAGCCAAGGGCGCGGTCCCCTTCCCGCACGGAAACGCGCCCGGCCGGCCCGCGCAGGACGCACGGAACCAAACCGGCCCGTTTCCCTTCACGCCGGAAAAGGATCCGAACCGATCGCGGCTGCCCTCTTCATGCCCAAGAGGCGCGCCGGGCCCGCGCTTTCGCGCCGGGCGGCGCTCTGTGCCACAGGGCCGCGGCAAGTATTCCGACTTTGTGCCGGTCCCGGTCTCCCGGGCGGCTTCACGGTAATGGCGGTTGCGACGGAGTTTCACCGAACTTCCCTCTGATCCCGCGCGCCGGCCCCTTGCGCCGGCCCGCGGGAACCGCGGCCCTTTTTCTATTCTGTTCTGGTCCCAGTATAGCACGGCGCCGCGGCGTTGTCAACAGCCGCGGCGCGCAAAAATGCTTTTTGTCGTTTTTCAGTCCCGGGTGACGAGACCGCTGCCCGAGATGGGGATGGGCTCGCCCAGCACCACCGGATCGAGATGGAACAGACACATCCCGAAGTCCTTGACGCGGGCCGCGCACTCGCGCGCGCCGAAATAGAGCGCGCCGCGGTACGCCCGCGGATCCGAGGCCACGCCCACGGCCTCGATCCCCATGGCCCGGGCGGCGTAAAGCGCCCGGTACAGGTGGTACCGCTGGGTCACGATCACGCACTTTTTCACCCCGAACACCGCCGAGGCGCGGTACAGGCTGTCATAGGTGGAAAAGCCCGCGTGGTCGAGGAACACGTCCTCCGGCGGGACCCCGGCGTCCTCCGCGCGCTTCTGCATGGCGGCCACCTCGTTGTAGTACTTCCGCCCGTGGTCCCCGCTCATCAGCAGTTTTTTCCCGGCCCCCAGCTCGTACAGGGCGATGCCCTCGTCCAGCCGGTCGGCCAGCATGGCCGACGGCGAGCCGTCCGCCAGCACGCCGCAGCCCAGCACCAGGACGCAGTCCGCGTCGAAGGACGCGGCCTCTTCCCGGCTCACGATCCGGCCCGCGGTGCTCAGCACCACGATCAGGTTCAGCACGACGACCGCCGCGGCCAGAGCCGCCGCCGCGATCAGCAGCCATCGGATGATCTTTTTCAGGATCTTCATAGGTCTATCGGCTCCTTTCGCTTC
>JAEERN010000162.1 GCA_016285815.1 Clostridiales bacterium | reverse complement strand
CTGTGCTTCGGGGTGACCCCGGAGGAGATCACGGCGGCCTTCGAGGCCAAATCCGACCGCAACCTGACCCGCGACTTCGCCGCGGACGACGCAAGGCTGTATACGCAGAAACCAGAGTAAAGCGAATCCCCCTGACCGGCCGGTCAGGGGGATTT
Organism: Clostridiales bacterium; assembly: GCA_016285815.1. GTDB lineage: Bacteria > Bacillota > Clostridia > Oscillospirales > QAMX01 > SIG499. The sequence goes on along the minus strand of JAEERN010000162.1, from coordinate 2,084 downwards.
TTCTTACTTTTCCTTCTCGATCGCGTCCAGCAGATGCTGCCGGCACCGGTCCAGGAACCGGGGCCAGGCCTCCGCGTCCACGAAGGCGCGGTCGTCGCCGGCGATGAGCCGCGCGTAGCGGGCCGCGTGGTCGTTGTTGCCGGTGTGGTTGCCCAGCTGGATGTCCACATGCTCCGCTTTCAGGCGCTCGAGGCCGGAAAGGAACGCCTCCCGGCAGTCGTAGGACAGCCCGTAGCGATCCAGGAAGTCCGCCTTCATCGAGTTCACGCCCACGCCGCCGTGCATGCCGAAGCGCATGCCCGCCGCCTCGAAGAAGAAGGCCATGGTACCCGGCGTATGGCCCGGGGCGGCTTTGCACTCGATGTCGATGTTTCCGAGGCGGATGTGGTCGCCGTCCGAGAGCAGCACGTCCGGCTCGAAGGCCTCGTCGTAGACGTAGCCCAGCTCACGCGCCCAGGTCAGGTCCAGCTTCCCGTTGGCGTAGTCCCGATCCGGCGCGCCGAGATAGGTTTTCGCGCCGGTGTACTCGGCTACGGCCCGCGCTGCGCCCAGGTGGTCGTAGTGGCCGTGGGACAGCAGCAGGATGCGGATGTCATGGGGGTCAAAGCCTAAGTTTCGGATGCCCTCGAATACCAGATACAGGGAGTGCGGGTAGCCCGCGTCCAGCAGGATCAGGCCGTCGCCGGTGTCGATCAGATGCGAGGACGCCGGATTCGTGCCGACGAAGTACACCGGGCCCCAGATCCGGAAGGGGGGCAGGGCGCCTTCCCAAGGGTGACTCATTTCTTTGCACCTCCGTTTTCATATGCCTCGATGGCGGCCCGGATGGAGTCGCCGTTTTCGACCAGAAGCCGCGCGGCGGCGTCGTCGTCGCAGCCGGTGGCCGCGGCGATCATGCGCTCGGCCCGGCGGCGCAGCTTGATGTTGGTGGGCTTCATGTTCACCATATAGTTGCGCCAGACCCGGCCGGTCTTCACCATGGCGCCGGTGGACAGCATGTTCAGGATCATCTTCTGCGCCGTGCCGGACTTCATGCGGGTGGAGCCGTAGATGACCTCCGGGCCCACCACCGGCGTGATGGCGATGTCCGCGGCCTCCGGCAGCGGCGTGCCGGGGTTCGTGGCGATGCCCACGGTGACGGCGCCCAGGTTTTTGGCCCAGCGGATGGCGTTCACCACCGAGGGCGCGTGGCCCGAGGCGGAGATGCCCACCAGCACGTCCGCGGCGGTGAAGCCGCGTTCGGTCAGCCCCGAGATCCCGGCCTCCGGATCGTCCTCGGCACCCTCCACGGAGCGGAACACCGCCTCCGGGCCGCCGATCATGACGCCCTGCACGGTCTCGTAGGAGACGCCGTAGGTGGGCGGGCACTCGGAGGCGTCCAGGACGCCGAGTCTGCCCGAGGTGCCGGCGCCCACGTAGAAGAGCCGGCCGCCCTTCGTGAGGGCCGCCGCGATGGCGTCGATGGCCTGCGCAACGGCGGGAAGGACCTTTTCCACCGCCTGGGCCACCAGCTTGTCCTCGTCGTTGAGCACCCGGACCATGTCCAGCGTGCTCATCTCGTCGATATGCGCGGTTTTCGGGTTCTGCTTTTCGGTTGCCAGCGTATCATAGCTTGCCATATCGTATTACCCCTTCCAGGTTTCTAAAAATCGATCGAGAAAGGCCTGCGTCACGGGGACGCCTGCCAGGCGCGCGGCCTCCGCCGCCGCGCCGAAGACCGGCGGGGCGTCCGGGAACACCGGGCGCAGCCCGGGGGTCAGCCCCGCCTGGAAGCGGGGCAGCAGCAGGTCCCGGCGGTTCCAGAGGCCGCCGATGCAGATCACCGGCGTGTCGGAGAGCCCCGCCCGACGGCAGGCTGTGGAGGCGATGTCCGCCAGGTAGTCCGCCGTGCGGGAAAGGAGCGCCAGGGCCCGCGAATCGCCGGCGTCGGCGGCCTCGAACACCGCCGGGGCCAGCGCGGCGATCTTACGCTTGCCGCCGGCGTACAGCTCCGTCAGCAGGTCGGCGGGGGAGCCTCCCAGGGCCCGCTCCGTGCATTCCGACAGGATCGACGGTGCGTCGCGGCCGTCGCGGACCCGCAGGGT
>JAEERN010000161.1 GCA_016285815.1 Clostridiales bacterium | reverse complement strand
GAAGTTATGTTCCTTGCTTCGCCGGCCGACGTGACAGCCAAAGGGTTGACCTCCGGCGGGATCCAGGTGAATGGGACGCTCTCCGACGGGGCCACGAAGTACAACGTGGACGGCAAGGTCTCCGGCGGCAGCTGGGAAAATATCGGCTATTCCCGCACGAACAGCTATACCGACACCACCGCCGAGGCGGGAACGCTCTACTACTACCGCGTGCGCGCCCAGGTGAGCAAGACCTATAGCGCGTATTCGGCCAACGCCTCGGCCCGGTGGCTGGCGGCCCCGGCCGCGCCGACGCTGACCAACTACACCAGCGGCATCAAGGCGACCTGGGGCGAAGTCGAGGGCGCGACGATCTATTACGTCTGGCGCGCCGAAGGCAGCGGGGCCTTTGCGAAGATCGGCTCTTCCAGGACGACAAGTTACGTGGACAAGACCGCCGTCGCGGGCAAGACCTACCGCTATGCGGTCAAGGCGCGGGTGTCCGACACCTACAGCGCGCTGGGGGCCGAGGCAAAGACCGTGCGGCTGGAGACCCCGGCGGTGACGATCAAGGCCTACGCCTCCGGACTCAAGCTGACCTGGGCGGAAGTGCCGGGCGCGACGCTGTACAATATCTGGCGCGCCTCCCCGGGCGGCGGTTACGAGAAGATCGGCACCAGCCGGACGCTGGCTTACGTGGACCGGACGGTGGAGAGCGGCAAGGCCTACAGCTATTACGTGGTGGCGCAGGTGTCGAAGTTCGTTTCGGCCCACTCCAACACGGTGACCGCAACGGCGAAGTAAGGAACGGCGGCGAGAGACTTTACGGCCCGCCGGCCGGAGCAGACGCTCCGGTCGGCGGGCCTTTCCCTTTTGCGCGGGCAAAGGCGAAGGGAATGCGGACCCGGGCGCGGGCCCCTTCGCGCGGCCCGCGCGAAGGGAGAAGGCGGCGTTGACGTCTTTGCGCTCTTTGCGACGGTCCGGGCCGGGCCGCGCGAAGGGGAAGGCACTTGCGCGGCGGCGCGGGGTGTGGTATCATAGAGGCAGAGCGGGGCGCGAGGCCCGGGGGAGGCGAACGGCGTGACGGAGAACGAGGTTTGGGAAAAGTGCCGGCTGTTTTCGGGGCTGGATCAAGGGGCGCGAAAGCGGGCCGCGGCGTTCTTCCGCGCAGAGCGGGAGGCCGCCGCGCGGGGCGCGGTGCTGCATGCGGCGGGCAGCGTTCTGCCCCGGTTCGGGCTGGTGCTTTCGGGGCGCGTTCAGGTGTTTCTGGACGACATCAACGGCCTGCGGATCCTGATGGCCAGCGTCGGGCCGGGGGACACCTTCGGCGAGTCGCTGGCGCTGTTGGGCGGCGAAAGCCCCGTCTGGATCCTCGCGGCGGAGGAGACGGAGATCCTGTGGCTGGACCCGGACGCGCTGCGGCGCGTCCCGCGGGACGAGTTCGAGCACGGCATGGGCCTGCGGTTCACGTCCATGGTGGCGGCCCGGACCCTGACCATGAATTTCCGGATCCAGGCCCTGTCCAAGCACAGCCTGCGCGACAAGCTGATCACGTTCCTCTCGCAGTACGCCGGAGAGGTGGGACCGGAGTTCACCGTGCCCTTCGACCGGGCGTCGCTGGCGGCGTGGCTGGGCGCGGACCGCAGCGCCCTGTCGCGCGAGATCGGCCGGATGCGGCGGGACGGGCTGATCGAATGCCGCGGCAGCCGGTTCCGCATCCGGACCGGCGCGTCCGCGGGAGAGTAGGGCGCGGGCGGGAGGATCCCAAAAAGGACGAGACCGCCGCTTTTGCGGCGAAAAAGAGAGACGGACGGTCCCGGCACGGGCCCGGCGCGAACAGGCGCCGCCGTGCCCGGGGCCGTTTTTTGCCGCGCCAGGAAAAGCGGACGCCGCGCGCCGGGCGAGGCGCTTCCGACTCGAAGCGCGCGGCCGCATGAAACAGAAAAAAACCGCGCGCCTGCGCGGATCAAAGGAGGAGCTTTCCATGACAAGCGAAACGACGCGACTGACGGACGAGACGGTCGAGGCCTTCGGCCTCTGGCTGCGCCGGCGGGAGAAGAGCGCGGCGACGCAGGAGAAATACCGGCGCGCCGCGGCGGCCTTCCGCCGCTTTTGCGGGGACGGGCCGCTTTCAAAGGAGACCGTCCTTGCCTATAAGCAGAGCCTGCTGGACGGCGGCGCGGTCCGCAGCGTCAACGCCGCGCTGGCGGCGCTGAACAGCCTGTTCGCCTTTCTGGACCGGCCGGACTGCCGGGTCCGGGCCGTGCGGATCCAGCGCCAGCTCTATCGCCCGGCGGAGCGCGAGCTGACGCGGGCGGAGTACGAGCGGCTCTGCCGCGCGGCGGAGGAGCGGGGCGACCGGCGGCTGGCGCTGATGCTCCAGACCCTCTGCGGGACGGGGATCCGCGTCAGCGAGCTGGCGTTCGTCACGGTGGAGGCGGCGGCCGGCGGCGAGGCGGAGGTGCTGTGCAAGGCGAAGGAGCGGACGGTCTTTCTGGTGAAGGCCCTGCGGAAAAAGCTGCTGCGGTACGCGGCGGCCCGGGGGATCGTCTCGGGGCCGGTCTTCGTCACCAAAAGCGGGCGGCCCGTGGACCGGACCGCCGTGTGGCGGGCGATGAAGTCGCTCTGCGCGGCGGCGCGGGTGGACCCGCGCAAGGCGTTCCCGCACAACCTGAGGCACCTGTTCGCACGGGCGTTCTATGCGGCGCGGCGGGATCTGGCCAAGCTGGCGGACCTGCTGGGGCACAGCAGCATCGAGACCACGCGGATCTACGTCGCGTCCACGGGGGTCGAGCACCGCCGCGAGCTGGAGCGCCTGCGGCTGGTCCTGTAGCGGGAGGGTATAAAAAAACCGCCCGGACCGGCGGCGACAGAATCGGTATTCCGTTGTGCCCGGGCGAGGAAAACGCCCGGAACTGATGGGGTTATGGTACCATAGCGGCCCGGGAAAGTCAAGCGTTTCGGCGAAAAAATTTTCATTTTGGCGAAAAAAGCGGCCGTCCGGCCGCAT
>JAEERN010000006.1 GCA_016285815.1 Clostridiales bacterium | reverse complement strand
GCGCCGCAGCAGGCGGTTGGCGATGCGCGGGGTCCCGCGGGAACGGCGCGCGATCTCCAACGCGCCCGCCGGCTCCATGCGGATCTGCAGGATCCCCGCCGAGCGGGTCACGATCCGCGCCAGCTCCTCCGGCGAGTACAGCTCCAGCCGCAGCATCACGCCGAACCGGTCCCGCAGCGGGCTGGTCAGCAGACCGGCCCGCGTCGTCGCGCCGATGAGGGTGAACTTGGGAAGCTGGATCCGCAGGGACTCGGCCCCCATGCCCTTGCCCATGATGATGTCGAAGGCATAGTCCTCCATGGCGGGATAGAGCACCTCTTCCACGGCGGGGTTGAGGCGATGGATCTCGTCGATGAACAAAATGTCGTTTTCGCCCAGCTTGGAGAGCAGCGTCGCCAGATCCTTGCCCTTTTCGATGGCCGGGCCGGAGGTGACGCGGATCTGGACCCCCATCTCCGCGGCGATGATGCCGGCCAGCGTGGTCTTGCCCAGTCCCGGCGGGCCGTAGAGCAGCGTGTGGTCCAGCGGCTCGTTCCTCAGCTTGGCCGCCTCGATGTAAACGCCCAGCAGGCTCTTGGCCTGTTCCTGTCCCAGATAGTCCGAGAGCTGGCGCGGGCGAAGCGCGTTGTCGGCGGTGGCGTCGTCGGCGCCCCGGCCGGCGGACACCAGCCGCTGGTCGGCGTCGTCTTCAAAAAGTATGGCCATGGGACGGGATCCTCCTTGCGGCAAAAATGACGGGGTTCAGACGGGTCAGGCGTTTTTCAGCGCGAGACGGATGATCTCTTCGGTCTCGGTGACGTCCTCCGGCACCGTGGCCACCGCGGCGGCGGCCTCCTGGCGGGTATAGCCCAGGACCATCATGGCCGAGATGGCGCTGCTGCGCGTTCCCGCGGCCGCCTGGACCGGAACGGGCCCGTCCCCGGCGGGAAGCTCGCCGTCCCGCTCCTTGGCGATCTTGTCCTTCAGCTCGAGGATGATCCGCTGGGCCAGCTTTTTGCCGACGCCCTGCGCCTCGGTCAGCAGCTTTTCGTTGCCGGTCATGATGCCCAGCGCCAGCTTGTCCGGCGTGGCCACCGAAAGGATGGCCAGCGCGGCCTTGGGGCCGACGCCGGTGATGTCCGTCAGCATATTGAACAGCTTCCGCTCCTCGCGGTCGGGAAAGCCGAACAGCTCCATGGCGTCCTCCCGGACGTTCAGCACCGTGTACAGGCGCATTTTTTTGCCGACGGCCGCCCGGGTCATGGCGATGCGCGACACGCCCAGCCGGTACCCGACGCCGCCCGCGTCCAGCACGACGACGCCGTCCTCCACGAACGCGACGGTCCCCTCGATGTAGTAGTACATTTCAGATGCCCCTCCTTACGGATGACAGAGTCGCCGCCGCCGAACAGGCGTGGCACAGGGCGACGGCCAGCGCGTCCGCCGCGTCGTCCGGCTTCGGCTTTTCGGAAAGGCCCAGCCGAAGCGTGACCTGGTCGATCATCTGGCGCTTGGTGGCCTTGCCGTAGCCCGTGACGGCGATCTTCACCTGCATGGGCGAATACTCGAAGATCGGCACGCTCTTCTGCCGCAGCGCCAGCAGGACGACGCCCCTCGCCTCCGCCACGGCGATCCCCGTCGTGATGTTGTTGACGAAGAACAGCTCCTCGATGGCGGCCGCGTCCGGCCGGAACCGGTCGATCAGCACGGAGAGATCCGCGTAGATCTCCTCCAGCCGGAGCGGGATCTCCGTGTTCGCCGGCGTGGTGATCACGCCGTGCCCCAACGGGGAAACGTGGCCGAGGCCGGCGCCTCTGGCCACGGAGAGCGCGCCGTAGCCGACGATGCCGATGCCCGGATCGATGCCCAGAACGACCACGCTCTCCCACCTCCGCAAAAAAACCTGTTTAATATTATACCACAGATCCCGCCGGTTGTCCACCCGTTCCGGGCAAAAACTGCGCCGGCGCCCGTTTATCCGGCGTACCGGGCCAGAAGCTCGGCGCACCGGCGGCCCGCCCGGTCCACGGCGCGCCGGCGGAG
>JAEERN010000160.1 GCA_016285815.1 Clostridiales bacterium | reverse complement strand
GGCGCCGGACACCGCCGCCGTTCAGGCCGCGCTGGACGCCTGCGCCGCCGCGGGCGGCGGCCGCGTCGTCGCGGACGCGGGGACTTACCGCATCGGGACGATCTGGCTGCGGGACAACGTGGAGCTGCACCTTTCGCGGGGCGCGGTCCTGAAGGCCAGCACGGATCTGGCCGACTATAACCGCGCGGACGCGTATCCCCAGAACTTTTCCTGCCCGCAGGAGGAGTGGAACGCCTGTCATCTGATCCTGGCGGTGGCTGTCCGCGGAGCCGCGCTGACGGGGCCCGGCGCCGTGGACGGCAGCGGGCCGGACTTTTACTGCGATCCTATTCCGTGGTCGCCGTATATCTGGCGGGACGGGCTGGCGCTGGCCCGGGACAAAAAGGCGCTTCGGCCGGGCCAGCTGGTCAGCTTCGTCGAGTGCCGCGACGTGCGGGTGGAGGACGTGACCCTGCGGAACGCCACCTGCTGGGCCTGCCACGTGTTCGGCTGTGAGAACGTCTCGATCCGGGGCCTGCGTGTGTTCAACCCGCCGACGTACGCCAACACCGACGGCATCGACATCGACGCCAGCCGGAAGGTCACCGTTTCGGACTGCATCGTCGACACCGGGGACGACGCCCTCGCCATCCGGTGCGACGGGGCGAGGCTGAAGCGGGAGGACGCCGTGTGCGAGGACGTCGCCGTCTCCAACTGTGTGTTTTCGTCCTCTTCGGCGCTGATCCGCATCGGCGTCGGCCGTGGGACCATCCGCCGCGTCCGCGTGGACGGCATCGTCTGTTCCCGCTGCGGCCACGGGCTCTACGTCACGTCGAACCTGTCGGAGCTGTGCGCCACGCGGGTGGAGGACGTCTCTGTCCGCAACGTGGAGGCGGCGGACGTCGGCGTCGCCGTTTTCCTTTCCGAGGGCACCGGCGTTCCCATCCGCCGCTTCACGCTGGAAAACTGCCGCTTCCGCTCGCGGGGCGGCGCCCGCTTCCACGCGGCGACGAAGGGCGCCGTGTCGGAGCTGACCCTGCGGAACGTGACGCTGGCGCTGGAACCCAACGGGATCGAGCTGACGGAAGAAAACCTCGGCGAGCGGGGCCGTGCCGCGCTGGAGCTTTGCGGCGTCGAAGGGCTGACGCTGGACGGCGTCCGGGTCTCCGTGCCCGCGTCGGAGCGGGCCAAGTGGGAGCGGACGGTGGACGTGACCGACTGTCCCGGCGCGCGGATCCGGGAGCTGTCGCTGGACTGAAACGGGAAAAGGAACGGAAAACGACGCCGGGCGGACCGCCCCGGCGTCGTTTCGAAGATCGGCGCGCAGACAGCGCGCGGACGGCGGAAAAAGGGAAAGGGGGAGCGGGAAAAAGTGAACCGAATCCATCTAATCGCGAACGCCCATCTGGATCCGGTCTGGCAGTGGAACTGGCGGGAGGGCTGCGGCGAGGTGCTGATGACCTTCCGCTCTGCGCTGGACCGGCTCGAGGAATATCCGGACCTCGTCTTCACGTGCTCCTCGGCGGCCTATTACCGCTGGGTCGAAGAGCTCGACCCGGGCATGTTCGGGGAGATCCGGCAGAGAGTCCGGGAGGGGCGCTGGATCCCGGTCAACGGCTGGTGGGTGCAGCCGGACTGCAACCTGCCGTCCGGCGAGAGCTTCGCGCGGCACGCGCTTTACGCCCAGCGGTACTATCTGGAGAAGTTCGGCCGGATCTGCCGCACCGGCTACAACGTCGACTCGTTCGGACACGCCGGGTCCCTTCCGCAGATCCTGCGCCTCGGAGAGATGGACGCCTACGTCTTCATGCGGCCCGGAAGGGAGACGTCTCCCGACATCCCGCAGAACGCCTTCCTCTGGCGGGGGACGGACGGGACCGGGGTCGCGGCCTTCCACCTGCCCGCGGAGTACGGCCTGAACGGGAGCGACGTGCTCGCCGGGGAGCTGGAAAAGGCGGAGGAGGTCCTTGCCGGGACGGGCCGGGACACGATGCTCTTCTTCGGCGTGGGCAACCACGGCGGCGGCCCGACCCGGGGAGACATCGAATATCTGCTCTCGCGCATCGGGCGCGGCGAGCCCGCCGTCTTTTCGGACCCGGACCGCTTTTTCCGGGAGATCCGTGAAAACGCGGAGGGCCTTCCGGTCTACGCCGGCGAGCTGCAGCACCACGCCCGGGGCTGTTACTCTTCCACCGGGCGGATCAAGCAGATGAACCGAGCCGCGGAGAACGCCCTCGTCTCCGCCGAGAAATGGGACACGGCCGCCGGACTCGCCCTCGGCGGGGGAGCCCGCACGGCGCTTCTGGGCGAGGCGTGGAAGGACCTTTTGTTCTGTCAGTTCCACGACAGTCTGGGCGGCTGTTCCATCGAAGAGGTCTACGACGGCGCCCGGGAGTTCACGGGCCGGGCGCTGGCCGCCGCGCACGAGGCGGAGAACAGCGCGCACCTTCGTCTGATCTCGCAGATCGACACGTGGGTCGACGGGATCTCGGACCCCGTGGACGCCCGCCGTTTCCCGCGGGAGTTCCGGAACCACAGCTGTCCCTACGGCGCGGAGCGCCCCGTGGTGGTGTTCAATCCGCACCCCTTCGAGGTCGTCTGGCCCGTCCGGACCTATCATCCGGCCCTGTCCGTCCGGGACGCGAAGGGTGTTTCCGTTCCCTTCCAGAACGTGAACGGCCCGTCCAGCACCAGAGAGATCAGCCGGGACACCCTGTTTCTGGCGCATCTCCCGCCTTTGGGCTATGAGACCTATTGGATCAGGGCCGGGTGGAACGGCCCCACGGAAGAGGCCGAGCGCAGGGTGCGGACCGATCTGCGCGCGGACGGGGGGATCCTGGAGAACGCGGAGCTGCGGGCCGTCATCGACCCATCCTCCGGGCTGATCGCGTCCCTGACGCGGAAGCCGTCGGGCGAAGAGGTGCTCTCCGCTCCCGGAGCCCGGCCCGTCGTGATCGATGACGCGCGGGGCGGCAGCTGGGGAGGGCCCTTCGACAAGGTCCTCGGCGAGATGACGTGCGAGAGCGTCCGGGTCGTGGAAAACGGCCCGCTCCGCGGGATCGTACGGGCAGCGTTCCGCTTCGGGCGGTCGTCGCTGCGCGTCGACTACGGTCTGACGAGCGGGGGAAAGGCGCTGGAGCTGCGGTGCAAGGCCGTGTGGCAGGAGGATGCGACGATGCTGAAACTCGCCTTCCCGCTGGCCGGGAGAGCGGAGCGCAGCGCCGCCGAGATGCCATTTTCCCTGGAGCGGCGAGTCTCCGACGGCGGCGAGGAGCCCATGCATCGCTGGGTCGACGCCGGGGGCCTTACCATCGTGAACGACGGCAAATACGCGTACGACTGCGGCGGAGACGAGATCAGGATCACCGTTCTGCGGAACAACCGCTATGCCTACGGCGCGCCCACCAACGGCCGGACCGAGGACGACTATGAACACACCGACGAGGGCCTCAGCCGTTTCGGGCTGCTGCTGTTTCCCCACGGGGAGGGGGAGTGGCGGCGCGACGCGCTGGCGCTGGCCGCGCTGTACAATGCGCCGCCCGCCGCAGTCTTCAGCGGATACCACCGCGGCGCGCTCCCGCAGAGCAGGAGCTTCGTCTCCGTGGAGAGCGACACGGGCTGCGTCGTGCTCTCCGCGCTGAAGTTCGCCGAGGACGGCTCCGGCGACCTGATCCTCAGACTGTACGAGGCGTCCGGAAGGCCCGCCGGAGCGCGCGTCGCCGTCCCCGACCGGAACGCGCGCATCGAGACGGCGTTTTCCCCCTTCCAGATCCGGAACTATCGGGTCCGGGCCGACGGAAGCTTCGCCCCGACCGACTTCCTCGAGACCTGAACCCTGCCGGGAACGCGAAAAAGCCCCTGCCGGATCCCCGGCAGGGGCTTTTGGGGGCGAAGCGGGCGGCGAGAGCAAAAAAACAGCCCCGCCGGGACCGGCGGGGCGTTCCTGCGGAACTAGGATTTGAACCCAGACAAACAGAGTCAGAGTCTGTCGTGCTACCATTACACAATTCCGCAACAGAGGCGCTTTGACCGGGCCGCGCCCGATCACCTGTGTATTATACTACCGGCCCGGGGGTTTGTCAAGTGGTCCGCGATAAAAATTTTTCGCCCCGCGCCGTTCCGCCCGCCGGACGGGACGGGGTCAATCCAGCCCCCGGTCGGAGCGCTCGCCGCCCTCCCGCTCGGCGCGGATGACCTCGTAAAGCTCGTTCAGCCGGTCCTGCCGCCCGGCGAGGTAAAGCCAGCCGAACAGACACTCCAGCCCCGTGGCGGCGCAGTATTCGCCGGGGGTGCTGTGGCGGGGATAGCTGGCGTGGTGCATGTTGCGGCCCCGGGTGAAGACCGCGGTCTCCTCTTCGGTCAAAAGCGGCGCGATCCGCGCGGCGGCGGCGGCTTGGGCCTCGGCGCGGACGACGGCCACCGAGGCGGGATGCAGCTCGGCCAGGCGCATGGGTGCGCCGGTGACCAGCTCGCGCCGGACGAGAAGGCTGTACACCGCGTCGCCGACGAAGGCGAGCTCGCCGCTGTTCAGTTGGGTCGGATCGAATGTCATGGCGTCCCTCCGCGGCGGCGCCCGTCGAAGAGGCCCGCCGACGAGAGGAATTATACCACATGCGCGGCGGGAGCGCAAGTCCGGACCGTTGAAAAACGCGGCGGGAGCGCAAGTCCGGACCGTTGAAAAACGCGGCGGGATGTGGTATAATGACCCTTGTGTGAAAAAAGCCGCCCGGCGCGGGTGCGGGGCGGCACGGAGCGGGGGAGATCGGATGAAGAGCAAAAAAACGCTGGGACTGGCCGCGGTGGTGCTGACCACGATCATCTGGGGCGGAGGGTTCCTCGGCATCCAGATTGCGCTGCGGGCCGGGATGTCCTCCGGCGTCATGGTCACGATCCGCTTCGGTCTGGCGGCGATCCTGGCGGGGATCGTCTTCCGGAAAAAGCTGCGCGGCATGACCGGGCGGGACCTGAGGAACGGCGCGATCGCCGGCGTGGTGATGATCCTGGCGTTCTATTCCCAGACGCTGGGCGGCGCCTATACCACGGCCGCCAACAACGGGTTCATCACGCAGCTCGACGCGGTCGTCGTGCCGTTCGTGGCCTGGATGCTGACGGGCCGCCGGCCGCGGTGGAACACGATCCCGGCGGCGCTGCTGTGCGTGGCCGGAGTGTTCGCGCTGACGTACTGGAACGCGGGCGCCAGCTTTTCCCGGGGCGATCTGCTGACCCTGGTCTGCGCGGTGCTGTTCGGCGTCCACATGGCCTTTTTGGGCAAGGCCGCGGCGGAGACCCCCTTTGAAAAGCTTCTGTTCCTGCAGCTGGCGACGGCCTTCGTCTGCACGCTGCCGCTGTTCTTTTTCCGGGAGCTGCCGACGCTGGCCGCAACAGACTGGAAGACCGCGATCCTTCCGGTGCTGTATCTCGGCGTGCTGGCCACCTTCGTCTGCTTTCTGCTGCAGACCTGGGCCATGAAGCACGTCGGCTCAGGGACCGTGGCCATCCTGACGGCCGCCGAAGGGGTCTGGTGCGCCCTGTTCTCGGTGCTCCTCGGCTTCGACCGGTTCTCGTGGGGACTCGTCGTGGGCGGTCTGACCATCGTGGCGGCCGCGACGCTGGCGGAGTGGCGGCCGGGGATGTTCGCCCGGAAAAAAGAAAAAGAGCCGCAGGGCGAGACGGTTGACGAAAGCGGAAAAGCATTGTATAATAAAGACGTCTAAAAAACTGCGGACCGGCACGTCCGGCCCGATACCGGAAAGGGGAACCGAACATGGGACTTATTAAAGCGGCCATCGGCGCCGTCGGCGGAACGTTTGCGGACCAGTGGAGAGAATTCTTCTACTGCGAATCCCTTTCGGCGGATATCCTTGCCGCCAAGGGACAGAAGCGGGTCTCTTCGCGCTCGTCCAACACCAAAGGCGAGGACAACATCATCTCCAACGGCTCGGTCATCGCCGTGGCGGACGGCCAGTGCATGATCATCGTCGAGCAGGGCAAGGTGGTCGAGGTCTGCGCCGAGCCCGGCGAATTCAAGTGGGACGCTTCGACGGAACCCAGCATCTTCACCGGCAAGCTGGGCAAGAGTATCCTCGAGACCTTCAAGACCATCGGCCGCCGCTTCAGCTACGGTGGGGACACCGGCAAGGATCAGCGGGTCTATTACTTCAACACCAAGGAGATCATCGGCAACAAGTACGGCACCGCCAGCCCGGTCCCGTTCCGCGTGGTCGACAAGAATATCGGTCTGGACATCGACATCTCCGTCCGGTGCAACGGCATGTACTCTTACAAAATCGTGGACCCGATCCTGTTCTACACCAACGTCTGCGGCAACGTCGGCGACGTGTACAACCGCTCTGAGATCGACGCCACGCTGAAGTCCGAGCTTCTCAGCGCGCTGCAGCCGGCCTTCGCCAAGATCTCGGAGATGGGCATCCGCTACAGCGCCCTTCCGGGCCACACGACGGAGATCTCGGACGCCCTCAACGAAGTGCTCAGCTCCAAGTGGGGCGAGCTGCGCGGCCTTCAGGTCGCGTCCTTCTCGGTCAACTCCATCACGGCCTCGAAAGAGGACGAGGACATGATCAAGCAGGCCCAGCGCACCGGCATGCTGCGCGATCCGGGCATGGCGGGCGCCACGCTGGTCGGCGCCCAGGCCGAGGCCATGAAGGCCGCCGCCTCCAACGAGAACGGCGCCATGATGGGCTTTATGGGCCTGAATATGGCCACCCAGGCCGGCGGCAGCAACGCCCAGCAGTTCTATGCCATGCAGGCGCAGCAGCAGGCGCAGGCGCAGGCCCAGGCCCAGACACAGCAGCAGCCCGCTCCGGCGGCCGGCGGCTGGACCTGTTCCTGCGGCGCGGTGAACACCGGCAAGTTCTGTCTCGAATGCGGCAAGCCCAAGCCCGCCCCGGCGGCCGGCTGGACCTGCTCCTGCGGCACGGTGAACACCGGCAAGTTCTGCCTCGAATGCGGCAAGCCCAAGCCCGCCGACAACGGCTGGACCTGCTCCTGCGGCGCGGTGAACAAGGGCAAGTTCTGCGCGGAGTGCGGCAAGCCCAAGCCCGCCGGCGCCAGACTCTACCGGTGCGACAAGTGCGGCTGGGAACCCGAGGATCCCGCCAATCCGCCGAAGTTCTGCCCCGAGTGCGGCGACCTGTTCGACGACAACGACGTCAAGCAGTGAGCGGGCGCGCCCGGAGGGGCGGCGCACAGCGAAGCTGTGAAAGGAGTGAGAGACGGGAATGAATCCGGAAGCGCGCGAATACAAATGCCCGGCCTGCGGCGCGGGGCTTGCGTTCGATCCGACCACGGGAGACATGGGCTGTGCCTACTGCGACAGTCACTTCACGCTGCAGCAGCTGGCCGAGCTTTCCGCGGCCGAGGAGGAGTCCGCCGCTACGGCGAACCAGATCCAGTGGGACACCTATGAGAAGACGGAGGAGACCGGCGATTACAGCGCTTTGATCTGTCCGTCCTGCGGCGCGGAGATCGTCGCCGACAGCACGACGGCGGCTTCGGAGTGCGTGTACTGCGGGAACCCCGCCATCATCCGCCAGAGGCTCACCGGCATGTTCCGGCCGGACTGGGTGCTTCCCTTCAAGACCACCAAACAGCAGGCGGTGGACGCGCTGAAAAAGCTGTACCAGGGAAAAAAGCTGCTGCCGGACGCCTTTACCGAGGGGAACCGCGTGGAAAAGGTCGCCGGGATGTACGTTCCCTATTGGATGTACGACTGCCAGAGCAACGCGTACATGACCTACGACGCAACCAAGGTCTCGTTTTTCAGCGACGCCCAATACAACTACACCAGGACCGACAAATACGTGGTCGCGCGGGGCGGGACGGCGCAGTTCAACGGCATCCCGGTGGACGGGTCCACCAAGCTGGACAACAAGTACACCGAGGCCATCGAGCCCTACGACTATTCCGACCTGGTCGAGTTCCGCGACATGTACCTGTCCGGCTATCTGGCCGACAAGTACGACGTGGATTCGGCCGAATGCAACCCGAGGGCGGACGAGCGCGTTCGCGTCACCATGACGGAAGAGCTTCAGAAGACCGTTCAGGGGTATTCCTCCGTCACGCTGCGGGACGCGCGGGTGAACAACACCAACGGCAAGATCCACTATGCGCTGATGCCGGTCTGGATGCTGAACACCAGGTTCGAGGGACAGACCTATACCTTTGCCATGAACGGCCAGACGGGGAAGATGATCGGCGACCTGCCGGTGGACAAGAAAAAGGCCCGGAAGATGTTCTTCAAATGGGCCGGGATCCTGTCCGCCGCCACCTCGGCGCTGGCGATCCTCGCCATGCTGCTGCGCTGAAGGGAGGAAACGGGAATGAGAATCCGGAAAACGGTTTTGGCTCTTTTCCTTCTGGCGGCGGTGCTGGTCTCGTCGGTGTCCGTTTCGGCCTTGTTCGACGGCGCCCGCGATCCGGGCCTTGTCCGGATCGTGGACGACGCGGATCTGCTGACCGATTCCGAAGAGAACCTGCTGCTGACGGCCATGTCTTCGGCGGCGGAGCGGTACCGGTCGGACTTCCTGATCATGACCGTCGATTCGGACGTCGGCGACATCGAGCCCTATGCCGAGGACTTCTACGACAAGAGCGGCTACGGGTACAACGGCAACGACGGCGCTCTGCTGATCGTCAGCATGTACACGCGGGAGTATCTGATCTCGTCGGCGGGGTACGCCGAAAGCGCCCTGAACGCGGCGGCCCAGCAGAAGATCACCGACGACATCGGCGGATACTTCTCGTCCGGCGACTGGTACGGCGGCTTTTCCGCTTTCGTCAGCGAGAGCGAGGAGATGCTCCGGCTGGCCGAGGCGGGAACGCCTTACGGCGGGAACAACGGCGGCGGCAATGGCAACGGCGGGAGCGGGACGACCCGCACCCATCGGATCAGGGTGATCCCGATCCTCTTCTGCATTGGGATCTCGTGCCTCATCGCGGCCATCATCGTTTCCTCCAACAAGCGGGCGATGAAGACGGCGGTCCTCCAGCGGACGGCGAACAACTATCTGGCCGCCAACTCGCTGGCGCTGACGACCCAGCGGGACATCTTCGTGACCAGCGTCGTCACCAAGACCCCGAAAGCGCCCCCGAGCAGCTCGGGCGGCGGTTCGGGCCGCAGCGGCGGCTCGTCCTCCGGCCGGAGCTGGAGCAGCGGTTCGTCGTCGGTCCACCACAGCTCGTCCGGCGTCAGCCACACCAGCACCCGGGGAAGATTCTGAAAGACCGTGCTTATTCGGACGGCCCTGCGTTTGGAGCGCAGGGCCGTCCGTTTTTGTGCGCGGCGCAAAGCGCGCCCCGCACAAACGGCGCCCGGCGAGAGAGCCGGCGCGAGGAAAAAAGGAGAGCCGTCCCGCGGCCCCGCGGGACGGCTCTTTGGTTTTTTTGTCCGGCAAATCGCTCCCGGCCCGGATCAGCCCTCCGCTCCGGCGGGGGACAGGGCCTCTTTGCCGCGGTCCGGCTCTTTGGCCTTTTCGTCCTCGTCCGGCAGCTTTTCCACGCGCAGCCGGACCACGCGCATGGCCTCCGCCTCCAGCACGGTGACGCGAAGCTGTTTATAGTTGAAGCTGTCGCCCGCCGCAGGGAAGCGGTCCAGCACCTCGGTGGCCCAGCCGCCGACGGTGGTGTACTCGGTCTCGAACTCGTCGTCCTCAAAGCCGATGAGCTCGAACAGGTCGTAGACGTTCATGCCGCCGTCTACCTCGACGACGTCGCCGGTCTCGGTGGGCACGGGCACCGGCTCTTCCTCGATCTCGTCGGTCTCGTCGTAGATCTCGCCGAAGAGCTCCTCCAGGATGTCCTCGATGGTCAGGATGCCCATCATGCCGCCGAACTCGTCGACGACGATGGCCATATAGGTGTGGGTCCGGCGAAAGTCCCGCAGGATGGACGAGACCGTCCGGGTCATGTGCACGTAGAGCGGAGGCGTCAATAGCGTGGCCGGGTCCAGATCAGGGTGCTCGATGGATTCTTTGAGCAGGATCTTGGTCGGCATGATGCCGAGGATGTTGTCCAGGCTCTCGCGGTAGACGGGGAACCGGGAATAGGACAGCAGATCGTCGTCGTCGAAGATCTTGTCATAGCCGTCGTCCGCGTCGAAGGCGGCGACGTCCACCCGGGGGATCAGGATCTCCCGGGCGGTGATGTCCGGGAACTCGATGGCGGACTTGATCAGCTCGGCGTCCTTCTCGTCGACGACGCCCTCCTCTTCGATGGTCTCCAGCATGGTGACCAGCTCGTCGGTGCTGTGCTGTTCGTCCTCGCGGGGAGTCCAGATGGGCTCCAGCTTGCCGACGAACCAGGTCACGGCGGCCACGACGGGCCAGAACAGATAGATGAAAAAGCGGATCACCGGGGCATAGCGCCGGGCCAGACGGTCGGCGTACTCCGTCGAGATGATCTTGGGGAAGATCTCGCCGAAGATCAGCAGGCCGACGGTGACGAGGATCGAGGCGTAAAACGAGCCGCGCTCGATGTGATAGATCTGCTCGAACAGCATGGTCAGCGCCGTCGAGGCGGCGATGTTGAACAGGTTGTTCCCCACCAGGATGGTGGAGATCGTGCGGGAATAGCGGTCGATGACCGAGAGGGCCGCGGCGGCGCGGCGGTCGCCCTCCAGCGCGGCGCGCTCCATGCGCGAGCGGTTGGCCACGGCGAAGGCGATCTCCGCCCCGGAAAAGAGAGCGGAAGCCACGACGCAGAGGAACAGCAGCCCATACAGCAGGACCTGGATCAGCACTTCGCTCATCGCTGCGCCTCGGCTTTCTCGTCCTCGTCGTAGATCTCGCCGACGATGACCTCCAGCGCGTCCTCCATGGTGACCAGGCCCAGCGTGGTGCCGTCCTCGTCGGCCACGATGGCCAGATGGCTGCGGTGGCGGCTCATGCTCTCAAAAAGCTGGTCCAGCGGCATGTCGGGGGGCACGCGCAGGGGCTTGATGAGACAGGAGTCCAGATCCGGCGGCAGGCCGCGCCGAAGCCGGATCAGCAGGCTTTTCGAGCGGACCGAGCCGATGACGTTGTCGATGGTCCCGTAATAGACGGGGAACCGCGAATACTTGTGCGAGAGCAGCGTCTGCTTCAGCGCCTCGTCTCCGTCCTTGACGTTGATGCCGACGATCTCCTCCCGGGGCGTCATGACGTCGCGCACGTGCTTATCGGAGAACTCCACCGCCGAGCGGATGATGCGCCCCTCCTGCGGCTCCAGCACACCGTCGTCCTCGATGTCGTTGACGGCGGCCTGGAACTCGTCCTCGGTGATGGTCGGCTCTTTTTCGCCCTTGAAGACGAACTTTTTGAGCAGGACCGTCAGGCCGAGGAAGATCAGCTCGACGGGGGTCAGAAGGATCATCAGCGCGCGCATGGGCAGCGCGGCGGCCATGGACCACGCGTCCGCGTTGGCCTTGGCGATGTTTTTGGGGATCGTCTCCGAAAACAGAAAAACCATCAGCGTCAGCACCACGGTGGAGACGACGGAGCCCACGGCACCCATCAGATCCACCGCCAGCACGGCGGCCATGGAGGCGGCCGCCACGT
Source organism: Clostridiales bacterium (assembly GCA_016285815.1). Taxonomy (GTDB): domain Bacteria; phylum Bacillota; class Clostridia; order Oscillospirales; family QAMX01; genus SIG499. The sequence goes on along the minus strand of JAEERN010000160.1, from coordinate 669 downwards.
GGATGACGTTGATGAGGATCAGCAGCGTGATCAATGCGTTGTCAAATTTTCCGGAAACGACAAGAGCCCGGGCGGCACGCTTGCTGCCGTCTTCCGCCAGGGTGCGCAGCCGGATCTTGTTGCAGTAGGAATAGGCCGTCTCCGTTCCGGAGAACAGTCCGCCCGCCACGATCAGCAGGAGGATGACGACAGCCAGCGTAATACTTCGGGGAACGTCGTCCAAAGGAAAGATCAACTCCGATCAATTTGATTTATTTGTTAGTATATCACATCTGAAACCCGTTTTCAAGCCGGAAAAAAGACCGGATCGGTCCGATTCCGCGCCGTTGGAACAGGTTGAGGCGGGAGAGGGGAGATACCTCTCGTTTTCTTTTGTTTTTGCGTTTTTTCATGGAAACCGGCCGGTTTTTGAAAATGCATCCGGCGGGTGCGGCCGCCGCCGGCATTTCCGGGAAAGCGGGGTGCATAGAAATAGAAAAACGGGCGAGGGGAGCGGATGCGGCTTGTGGGATCGGATCGGCGCGGTCACGGACGCGTTCTGGGGCGTTCCGGCCCTGGTCCTGTTCGTGGGGGGCGGGCTGTACGCCACGGTCCGGCTGCGCGGGATCCAGTTCCGGGGGCTGGTCCCGGCGCTGCGGCTGGCGGTGCGCAACGGGGGCGCCGAGCGGG
>JAEERN010000027.1 GCA_016285815.1 Clostridiales bacterium | reverse complement strand
TGATCCTGCCCGGCGGGATGCCGGGGGCGAAGAACCTGGACGCCAGCCGCCCGGTGCGGGAGCTGGTGGCGCGCGTGGCCGAGGCCGGCGGCGTGACGGCGGCCATCTGCGCCGCGCCCATGGTGCTGGGACGCATGGGCCTTCTGCGCGGGAAGCGCGCCACCTGTTACCCCGGCTTTGAAGAGCATCTGGACGGGGCGGTGATCGTCCGCGAGAGCGTGGTGTGCGACGGGACCTTCGTAACGGCCAACGGGCCGGGAGCCGCGGCGGAGTTCGGCTTTGCCCTGGGGCGGCTGCTCTGCGGCGAGGTCGCCGCTTCCTTCGTCCGCCGCGCCATGCAGTACTGAGCCGGCAAAGACAAAAGCCCCCGTCTCCCCGCGGGGCGGGGAGAGAGGGGCCGGGAGCGGAGAGACGCCTGCCAGCGGGCGGGCGGGCGTCGGCCCGTTTCAGTTGCCGCAGCCGCAGCCGCAGCCGTTGTTGCCGCATCCGCTGCAGCCGCAGCTGCCGCCGAAGATCAGGATGACGGCGATGATCACGATGATCCAGAGGTAGACGTTGTCGCGGTCAAAGAAGTTGTTGCAGCACATGTTCGAGATACCTCGCAGTCAAGATCGTTCCGCGCCTGTCCCTCCGAAGAGGGACGGAGGGGAACACGATCCATACTATGCAGCGGCGGCGGGATTTGTCAGCCGGCCGAGGACGAGAGGAGGTGCCCGCGTGAGCGCCAGCGAAGAAGAGAAAAAGCCGACGGCCGGGCCGGTCGACCCGGAAGCTGCCGACGCGGCGGAAGAGGCTGCCGACGCGGCGGCGGAAAAGGAAAAGGAAAACGCCTCCCGGCGGCGGAACAGCGGCTGTTTTGCCGCGCTGTGCTATTGCATGCTGATCATCGGGATCTCCATCGTCCTGTCGGCGGTGGCGGTCTTCGCCGTGAACGACGTGTTCGCGCTGGTGAAGGCGGACGTCACCACCACGGTCCGCGTGGCCGAGACCGACGGCATCGACGAGATCTCGCGCCGGCTGGCGGACGAGGGCATCATCCGCTATCCGCGGCTGTTCAAGCTCTACGCCAGACTGACGGAGAACACGGACAATCTGGCCGCGGGAGAGTACAGCCTTTCCTCGTCTATGGACTACCGCAGCATCCTGCGGGAGATGCGCGAGGTGGTCTCGTCCAAGAAGACGGTCACCGTCACCATCCCGGAGGGGATGGAGCAGAAGGAGATCTTCCGTCTGCTGGAGACCAGCGGCGTGTGTGAGGAGTGGCGCCTGAGGGCCTTCGCCCGGTACTACGACTTCGGCTATTCCTTCCTCGAGGGCGCCGCCTATACCGAGACCCGGCTGGAGGGATACCTGTTCCCGGACACCTATATCTTCTATGAGAACGACGATCCGCAGCGCGTTCTGACCAGGATGCTCTACAACTACCGCGTCAAATGGGACGTGGACATGCGGGCGCGGCTGGAGAACATCAACATGAGCATGCGGGACGTGGTCATCATCGCTTCGATGATCGAGAAAGAGGCCAAGTTCGACGACGAGCGCACCATGATCTCGTCGGTCATCCACAACCGCCTGCAGAACAGCGCCTATCCCCATCTTCAGATCGACGCCACGGTGCTTTACGCCATCGGCGAGCACAAGGAAGAGCTGACGCAGGAGGATCTGGACTTCGACAGCCCGTACAACACCTACGTCTGCGTGGGGCTGCCCGCCGGGCCCATCTGCAACCCGGGCCGCGCCGCCATCTACGCGGCGCTGTACCCGGACGAGACGGATTATTACTATTACGTCGCCCGGGGGGACGGGTACCACCTGTTTGCCTCGACCTATTCCGAGCACCAGGAGAACATCCGCCGGGTGGAAGAGGAGAAACAGGCGCAGCAGGAGCAGTGAACGACGCGCGGCTCCGGCGGGACGTCCCGCCGGAGCCGCTTTTTTTCGGAGAGGGAGAAGGGACCATGCTGTTTTTTGAAAACGACTACGGCGAGGGCGCGCACCCGAAGATCCTGGAAAAGCTTTGGGAGACCAACCGGGAAAAGCTGCCCGGCTACGGCGCGGACCGGTACACCGCCTCGGCCCGGGAGAAGATCCGTGCCGCCGTCGGCGCGCCGGAGGCGGACGTGTTCTTCCTGGCCGGGGGCACCCAGATCAACCGCACGGTGATCGCGGCGATGCTGGCCCCGTGGGAGGGGGTCGTGGCCGCCGACACCGGCCACATCAGCGTCCACGAGGCGGGAGCGGTGGAGCGGACGGGCCACAAGGTCCTGACGCTGCCCGGCCGCGGCGGGAAGCTGGACGCCGGCGGGCTGGAGGACTTTGTCCGGCGCTTTGCGGCCGACGAGAACCGCGAGCACATGGTGTTCCCTGGGATGGTCTATCTCTCCCAGCCCACCGAGTACGGAACGACCTATACCGCCGGCGAGCTGACGGCGCTGGCCGGGATCTGCCGGGCGGCGGGGATGCGGCTGTATCTGGACGGGGCGCGGCTGGGGTACGCGCTGGCGGCAGAGCCGTCCCTGACGTTGGCGGACTATGCGCGGCTGTGCGACGCGTTCAGCATCGGCGGCACCAAGGTGGGCTGTCTGTGCGGCGAGGCCGCGGTGTTCCCCAGCGGCGCGCCGCCGCACTTTCTGAACACGGTCAAGCGTGAGGGCGCGCTGGCCGCCAAGGGGCGGCTGGCGGGGATCCAGTTCGACGTGCTGTTCACCGACGGACTCTACGGCGAGATCGGCCGGGACGCCGTGCGTCAGGCGGACCGGGTGCGCGCGGCGCTGGACCGGCTGGGATACCGTCAGCTCGTGCGGACGAACGCCAACCAGATCTTTCCGGTGCTGACCCGGGAGGAGTACGAGCGCCTGTCCCGCCGGGTCTCGCTGGCCTTTTGGGAGCGGCTGGACGGCGGGGACGTGGCGGTGCGCGCCGCTACCAGCTGGGCCACGGAGGAGGCGGACGTGGACGCGCTGATCGCGCTGCTGGAAGAGGAAAAGCGCCGCTGAAAAATCCGAAACGCAGGGACCGCCCGGACGGGGAACCGTCCGGGCGGTCTGTTTTTCGAGGAAAAGACGGCGGCTCAGCCGCCCGCGCTGATGCTTCGGCCGCGGCGGCGCCCCTCCAGGATCCAGCGGATCAGCACGAAGATGCTGCCCACGCCCAGCAGCGCGCCGAAGAGATAGAGGGTCGGCGCCGAGCGGAAGGTGATGATGCTGAGCCCGTCCGTGGCCAGCAGCAGGACGGTGTACAGCAGACAGTACAGCGTGCCGGGCACGTTCAGCAGCAGGATGGTGGTCAGATTGGTCAGCGTGGCCGACAGGCGAAGCTGTTCCGCCTCGCTGTCCGAAGAGGGGTGGGGCAGGGCGGCCTGTTCCGGCGTGCGGCGGTAGTAGCGCTTGCGGCCGAAAGACCCCGCATAGTCCCAGCCGGCGTTGCAGTCCCGGGCGATCTCGTCGGGAACGTTGGGCCGGCGGCCCAGAAATTCCACCGCGTAGACGACCTGGGCGGGCTGGGCGCGGGAGAAGAGATAGGCGCTCTCGCCGGACACGCTGGTCAAGGACCAGCCGCGCAGGGCCATGCGGGACAGGAACTGTTCTTCCCGCCCCACGAGCCACCCCGGATAAAAGCGGATGCGCTCGCAGCGTTCGCGCGGTTTTCGTTTGGAACCTGTCGCGTCGGACATGGAAACACTCACCCCGGAGGAAAAGCTGGCGAAAAGACGCCGTTCCGGCCGCACCGCCGGACGATATAAGTATACAACCGTTCGACGGAAAAACCGTTACAGAACTGTAAACTTTTGCCCTTTCCTTTTTGGGGGCGCGATGCTATAATCAAAACGCGAAAGAGAGGGGATCCCGATGACGAAGATCCGGGTGCGGCCGTACCGGCCGGAGGACGAGGCCGCCATGGCCGCGATCTGGAACGGCGTGGTAGACGCGGGCAACGCCTTTCCGCAGACCGAACGGCTGACCGGCGCGGCCGCCGCGGCGTTTTTCGCGGCCCAGACCTGCTGCGGCGTCGCAGAGGACGAAACGGGGCGCGTGGCGGGCCTGTACATCCTGCATCCGAACAACGTGGGGCGGTGCGGCCACATCTGCAACGCCAGCTACGCCGTCGCCCCCGGGGCCCGCGGCCTTGGTGCGGGCGAGGCGCTGGTGCGCGACTGTATGGCCCGCGCGGCGGAGCACGGGTTCCGCATCCTGCAGTTCAACGCGGTGGTCGCCTCCAACGTCCCGGCGCTGAACCTCTATAAAAAGCTGGGCTTCACGCAGCTCGGCGTGATCCCGGGCGGCTTCCGGCTGGACGACGGGACCTGGGCGGACATTATCCCCCACTACATCCGTCTTGTCTGAAAGGCTTCGTAAGACCGCGCGGCGCGATTCCCCGAAGCGGGGAATCGCGCCGCGTTTTTTCTTTTCCGCCCGGCCGGGAGAGAAAGCGTTCAGTCGAAGTCGCGCCAGAAGGCGAGCGTGGTGCTCTGGTAGAGAGGCCGGTCCACCAGATAGCTCATGCCGTGGTCGGCGCCCGGCACCACCAGCAGGCGCTTGGGCGAGGCGCAGGCCACGTAGTTCTGATAGGTCATCTCCACCGGGACGAAGTGGTCCTCGGTGCCGTGGATCAGCAGGACGGGGACGCGGGTCTTCTTCAGCGCGTCCACGGTGGACTGCCGGCCGAAGCCGCTGATGCGGCGGCGGACCATGTCGTCCACCAGCCGCCTGTTCATGGCATAGGGCAGATGCAGGTTGTTTTGGGCGATGTGCTGCCAGATGGCGTCCGGCGAGGTGAAGCCACAGTCGGCCATGATGCCGTGGACCCGGTCGGGAAGCGCCAGGTCGGCGGTCATCAGCACCGTGGCCGCGCCCATGGAGACCCCGGCCAGATAGATGGGAACGTCCGGCCCGGCGTGCTCCTGCAGCCAGTTCAGCCAGTCCAGACAGTCGTACCGCTCCAGCAGGCCGAAGGCCATGTATTCGCCGCCGCTGGCGTTCTGGGCGCGCTGGTCGGGGTAGAGCACGCTGCACTCGTTGTCGTACCAGAAGGACGAGACCAGCGAAAAGTCGAAATCCCAGCTGGAGCGCCAGCCGTGCATGGCGAGGATGATGCGCTTGGGCGAGGGGTGGGGACACCAGTGCGCCGTCAGGCTGACGCCGTCGCGGCTGAGGATGACGGGCGTCTCCGTCACCCGGCTGCGCAGCAGCTCGGAGCCCGCGGCGATCTGCGCGCGAAGCTCCGGCGTCAGCAGGTCGTTGCCCTTGGTCCCCGCGATGGCGCTGCGGGCACGCTTCATGACCTTGGGCTCGCTGCGGTTCAGGGCGGTGTCCACCAGGATCTTGGTGACGGCGGCGCTGGTGGCGGCCGCGGCGGCGACGACGCCGACGGAGGCCAGCGCGATCTTGACCGATCGTTTCATGGTTCGGATCTCCTTTTTTCAATGGGACGGGGCGAAAAATGCCGCGTAAGTGTAAAGCGGATATACTTTCGTATGCTGAAGGCGGATGGAAAGCAGACGCACTTGTCAGGCGAGGCCGCCGCCGGGGACCGGATCCGCGCGGAACACTGTCAGGACGCCGTTTTCCACGCGAAAGCCCACGTCCAGTCCCGCGTAGGCCAGGCCGTAGACCTTGCCGGGATCGTCGTCGTACCCCGGACGGGGGTCGCCGGCCAGCACGCCGGTCAGAGCGGGCAGGAGCGCTTCCGGGATCCGGGCCGCGGCCGCCGGCTCGAACCGGACGGCGAGAGCGTGGGTCCTGGTCTCGGCGGTGTAGCCCTCCGCCGGATCGGCGGGAGCGTCCGCGGCGGGCACATAGGGCTTGACGTCATAGACCGGCGTGCCGTCCAGCATGTCGACGCCTCCCACCAGCAGGACCGGCCCGTCTTCGGCGGCGCGGTCCACCGCCAGCAGGCGGACGCAGGACAGTCCCAGACCGTTGGGGCGGAAGGGCGAGCGCGAGGCGAAGACGCCCACGCGCCGGTTGCCGCCCAGCCGCGGAGGCCGGACCGTGGGTCGGAAGGCGTCGTCGGCCTCGGAGAAGCCCCAGATCAGCCAGACGTGGGAAAACCCGTCCAGCTCACGGAAGGCCTCTTCCCGCCGGAACTCCGGCAGGAAGACGACGCGCCCGGTCAGGGCGGGGACCAGACCGCTCTGGCGGGGGATCCCGAATTTTTCACAGAAGCCCGTGCGGATGAACGCGATGGGGCGGATGGTCTTTTCCAAGGCGCGGAGCAGCTCCTTTCGCGGGAAGGGCGGAGACCGCCCGCCTGTATTATATCACAGGCGAACGTTGTTTTCCACCTTTTTTTTGAAGCGGCCGCCGCGGTTGACAAACGGGCCGAACGACGGTATAATGGAGCCGGAACGAAAAACAGGCGGGCGGCCTCCCCGGCGCCGCATGGTTTTACAGGAAAGGCGAAACGAACATGGCAAAACTCTGGGCAGGACTTACCGACGGCGCCACGGACGCGCTGGCCGACGATTTCAATTCTTCCATCGGGTTCGACTTCCGCATGGTCCGGCAGGACATCCGGGGCAGCATGGCCCACGCGGCCATGCTGGGCGCCCGGGGGATCCTTTCGGCGGACGAGGCGGAGACGCTGATCGACGGGCTCCAGTCGGTGCTGGACGACGTGGAGAGCGGCGCGCTGACCGCAGATCCTTCGTGCGAGGACGTCCACATGTTCGTGGAGCAGGTGCTGACCGAGCGCGTGGGCGAGGTGGGCAAAAAGCTGCACACCGCCAGAAGCCGCAACGATCAGGTGGCGCTGGACATCCGGCTGACCCTGCGGGACGAGATCGACGGGATCTCGGCGCTGGCCGCCGAACTGGCCTCGGCGCTGACCGACCGCGCCGAGGAGTTCAAGGGGGCCATCCTGCCGGGCTATACCCATCTGCAGCGGGCCCAGCCCATCACCTTCGGGCACCATCTGATGGCCTACGTCATGATGCTGCTGCGGGACCGGGAGCGGCTGGCCGACTGCGCCCGCCGGATGAACGTGTCGCCCATCGGAAGCTGCGCGCTGGCCGGGACCACCTTCGACACGGACCGCCGCTTCGAGGCGGAGCGGCTGGGCTTTGACGGCGTCTGCCGGAATTCGGTGGACGGCGTCTCGGACCGGGACTTCTGCGTGGAGCTGGCGGCCGACCTGGCCATCCTGATGATGCACCTGTCCCGTCTGGCGGAGGAGACCGTCCTCTGGTCCAGCTGGGAGTTCCGCTTCATCGAGCTGTCGGACGCCTTCACCACGGGCTCGTCTATCATGCCCCAGAAGAAGAACCCGGACATGGCCGAGCTGGTCCGCGGCAAGACGGGCCGGGTCTATGGCGACCTGACCGCGCTGCTGACGGTGCTGAAGGGGCTTCCGCTGGCCTACAACAAGGATATGCAGGAGGACAAGGAGAGCATCTTCGACGCCTGCGACACGGCGCGGGCCTGTCTGCCGGTCTTTACCGGCATGATCCGTACCATGACGGTCCGGACGGACAACATGCGGGCCGCGGCCCGCACGGGGTTCATCAACGCCACGGATCTGGCGGACTATCTGGTGGGCAAGGGGCTGCCCTTCCGCACGGCCTACAAGATCGCGGGGCAGGTGGTGGCCGAGTGCATGCGCACGGGGCACGTGCTGGAGGACCTGCCGCTGGAGCGGTACCGCGCCCACTGCGAGCTGGCGGACGGGGACGTGTACGCCGCCGTGGATCTGGAGGCGTGCGTGGCGCGGCGCATCAGCGAGGGCGGCACCTCGGTGCCCTCCGTCGAGGCCCAGATCCGCTGGGCCCGGGAACAGCTGGCGCGGTAAGGCGCGGCCGAGCAGAACGGAAAACAAAGAAACGAAGACGCCCGCCCTTGCCGCGGGCGTCTTTCCGCAGCTGCCGCGCCGAAAAAACGGGCGGACCGAACGGGAGCCGGTCCGCCCGTTATTTTGTTTTGAGGGGTCAGCTGATCTTTTCAAAGTCGGCCGCGCCGTGCTTGCACAGGGGACAGACGAAATCCTCGGGCAGGGTCTCGCCCTCGTAGACATAGCCGCAGATCTTGCAGACGTAGCCCTTGACGGTGGGCTCCGGCGGCTGGGGCCGGGGCTTGATGTGCTCGAAGTAATAGCTGTAGGTGGCGGAGGGGACCTCGCTCAGCACGCGGGCCTCTTCGATCTCGGCGGTGAACACCGTGTGGCTGCCGAAGTCGGCGGTGGCCACCACCCTGCCGGAGAAGAAGGCGTTGGCGTAGTGCGGCAGATAGATCAGACCGTTTTCCGCGCGCGGCGCGTCGGGGCAGCCGGCGAACTTGTCCGCCGTGCGGCCGCTCTGATAGCCGAAGTGCTGGAACACCTTGAAGGGGGTCTCGGTGGACAGGACCGACAGGTTGAAGCGCCCCGTGCGCAGGATCATGTCGTGGGTCAGGTTGGCCTTGTTCACGGCGATGGAGATGCGCTTGGGCGAGTCGGTGACCTGGACCGCGGTGTTGATGACGCAGCCGTTGTCAAAGCCGTTTTCCCGGGCCGTCAGCACGTAGAGGCCGTAGCTGAGACGGAAGAAGGCGTTGGGATCCGAGGTCTTTTCCGCGACCGGCGGCTTTCCGGCGGGCATGTCCGCGGCGATGGCGCCGGCCAGCGCGCGCAGGCTCTCCCGCTGGTCCTCCTTCGGCGCCGAGCGCAGGGTCACCTTGTCGCCGAGGAAGCGGATGTTCTTCCGCATGGAGAGGATGCCGCGCATGAGCTCGCCGCTGGTGGGGGCCCACGAGCCGTTCTCGATCAGGGCCACGCTGCGGTTCTGCAGGTTGTGGGCGGCAAGGTCCGTCAGCACGGTCTCCATGTTGCAGAAGATCCCGGCGTTGTAGGTGGTCGAGGCGAAGACCAGATGGCTGCAGCGGAAGGCCTCGGCGACGATCTGGGACGGATGCGTCACCGAGACGTCATACAGGACCGTGTTTCGGACGCCGGCGTCGGCCAGCAGGGCCGCCAGCACGGCGGCGGCGTTCTCGGTGTGGCCGTAGACCGAGGCATAGGCGATCATGACGGCGTGGTCCTCGGGCTCGTAGACGCTCCATTTGCGGTATTTGTCCAGGAACCAGCCGATGTCCCGGCGCCAGACGGGTCCGTGGAGCGGGCAGATCATCTCGATGTCCAGCCCGGCGGCCTTTTTCAGCAGGGACTGCACCTGCGTGCCGTACTTGCCGACGATGTTGGCGTAATACCGGCGGGCGTCGGGCAGCCAGTCGGCCGCGAAGTCCACCTCGTCGGCGAACAGGCTGCCGCCCAGCGCGCCGAAGGTGCCGAAGGCGTCGGCGGAGAACAGCAGCTTGTCCGCCGCGTCATAGCTCACCATGACCTCGGGCCAGTGGACCATGGGGGCCATGACGAAGGTGAGCGTGTGGCGGCCGAAGCAGACGCTGTCCCCCTCCTTGACGGCGGTGACGCGGCCGGACAGATCGCCGGGGAAGAACTGGCCCAGCATGACGCGGGCCTTGTCGCTGCAGAGGATCCGGACGGACGGATAGCGCAGGATCAGCTCGGCCACGGCGGAGCAGTGGTCCGGCTCCATGTGGTGGATGACCAGCCAGTCCAGCCCGCGCCCGTCCAGCAGGTGGGCGACGTTTTCCCAGAACACGTCGCGGACGGCCTTGTCCACGGTATCGAACAGGACGGTCTGCTCGTCCAGCAGCAGATACGAGTTGTAAGAGACCCCGCGCGGAACGGGGAAGACGTTTTCAAAGAGCGGGATGCGGCGGTCGTTCCCGCCGACCCAGTACAGGTCTTCGGTGACAGGTCTGCAGCAGTGCATGGCGATCGATGCCTCCTTGGATGAGATGGCTCCAGTATACCACACGGGGAAAAGCGCCGTCAAGAGGGAAATGCCGGCCCGGGGAGAGCGCGCCGGAGGCAAAAAAGTCGCCCCGCGCCTTGGTGCGGCGCGGGGCGGCCGGGAAAAGCGGGGAAGAGGGGCTTACTTGTTGTCGCTGTCGAGGAAGCTGTGGATGCAGGCCGCCAGCGCGCCGCCGATCAGCGGGGCCACCAGGAACACCCAGACGTTCTTCAGCGCGTCGCCGCCGGCCAGCAGAGCGGGTCCGAAGCTGCGGGCGGGGTTCACGGAGGTGCCCGTGAAGTAGATGCCGAAGATGTGGATCAGCGTCAGCGTCAGGCCGATGACCACGCCGGCCACGGAGCCGAAGCCCGGCCGGGAGGTGACGCCCAGGATGACCAGGACGAACACACAGGTCAGGATGACCTCGATCAGCAGGGACAGCCAGATGTTGTCGTTGTAGAGACCGTTGGAGCCGAGGCCGCTGTCACGGCCCACAAAGGCGGCCAGCACGGCCGCGCCGGCGATGGCGCCGGCAAACTGGGCGACGACGTAGCCGATGAAGTCCTTGACGGACAGCTTCTTGACCAGCAGCATGGCCAGCGAGACGGCCGGGTTGATGTGACAGCCGGAGACGTTGCCGATGGAATAGGCCATGCCGACGATGACCAGACCGAAGGCCAGCGCCGTCAGCAGATAGCCGGGCAGGTTTTCGGTGGAGCACTTGGCCACGACGGCGGTGCCGCAGGCGAACAGAACGAGAACGAACGTGCCGAGGAACTCCGCGGCGTACTTTTTGAAAGCTTTCATTTGAATGTCCTCCTTCAAAGATGCTTCAATTTATTTAATTATATCTCCGTCCGGCGGAAGTGTCAAGGGGATTTTGGAAGAAATTGCCGGGATCGCGGCGGCCTGAGTCCAAAACGGTGCGGGAAACGCGCCGGGCTTGGCCGCGGGGGATCCGTCCGGAGGAGGGAGCGGG
>JAEERN010000159.1 GCA_016285815.1 Clostridiales bacterium | reverse complement strand
GGACCGTGGCCGCGCCTCCGGTCCCCACGGCGGCGGTGGACGCCTCGGGAAAACTGCTGGGCTTCAGCTTTCTGCCTCTGACCCAGTTCGGCCCGGCCTGCGGCCGGACCTTCGAGACCTGCTCGGCGCTGCTGGACTTCTGCTTCGCCGCCGACGACCGGGACGCGTCCTTCGCCGCGCGCCAGACCGAGCTGGCCAAGCCCGTCCGCACGGCGGCGGCCCGGCTGGAGCGAAAGCTGACCGTCCAGCGGGAAGAGCTGGCGGCCACCCGCGACCGGGAGCGGTTCCGTGAAAAGGGCGACATCCTGAACGCCTTTCTGGACCGGATCCCCCGGGGCGCGGCCGCCGTGACCCTGCCGGACCTCTACGACCCCGACGGCCGCGAGACCGAGATCGCGCTGGACCCCCGGCTCTCGCCCCAGCGCAACGCCCAGAAGTACTATGCGGAATACCGCCGTCTCAAGTCCGCCCAGTCGCATCTGGAGACGCTGATCGCCGACGGCGAGCGCGAGCTGGACTATCTGCGGGGCGTGCTGTACCAGATCTCCGCGGCGGACGCGGAGACGCTGAGCGCCCTTCGGGCCGAGCTGGCCGAGGACGGCCTGCTCGCCCGGCGCGGCCCCCGTCCGGGGACGCCTCGCCGTGCCCGGGCCCTGCCGCCCAAGGAGTTCCGCATCTCCAACGGCATGACCGTCCTGTGCGGCCGGACGGCCCGCCAGAACGAAGAGCTGACCTTCCGCACCGCGGCCAAGACCGACTGGTGGTTCCACGTCAAGAACGCGCCGGGCAGCCACTGCATCCTGCTCTGCGGCGGGGCCGAGCCGTCGGACCGCGCCTTTGAAGAGGCCGCCGCCATCGCCGCGGCCAACTCATCGGTGGCCGGCGCCGGCCACACGGCCGTGGACTACACCATGGTCCGGAACCTGAAAAAGATGCCGGGCGGCAAGCCCGGCTCGGTGATCTACGAAAAATACTGGACGCTGTACACCGACTGACCCGTTTCCCGGCCAGCCGGGGGCAAAAAAACGCATCCCGGACGGATCCGTCCGGGATGCGCGCGGCGGTGCGGACCGCCGTTTTTCACGGCCGCGCCCGCTTATTTCTTCTTGTTGGCCTTTTTGGTCAGCAGCACGATCAGCACGATGGCGCCCACGGTAACGGCCAGCGCCACCGAGATCCCGATGATCAGCGCCGTGCGCAGACCGTTCCACGCGGGCGAACCCTCGCCGCCCGGCGTCGCCGGAGCGGTGGTCGCGGGGCGGAAGATCAGCTCGCTGGTGGGCTCGGTCACAGTCCCCGCCGGTTCGCCGGAGGTCGCAGGGCTCTCGGTCCCGTCCGGCTGCGTGACCGGGAACGTCGCCGCCAGCGCGCTCACGGGCACCCGGAAGCCCGCGGCGGTGGCCCGGTCGTTCACGATCACCGAGAACGCGTAGACGCCCGCCTCGCCGGGGGCCGCCGGAACGAACTCCTCCGTCGCCACGCGGAAGCTGTCCGCATCAAAGCCCTCCAGACTGTCCACGGCCGCCAGCTTCTGCCCCAGCACATACTCGATCACGGTCTCCGCCGCCGCGGCGGTGGGCACCGAGGCGCCGTTCAGCTCGTCGAAGGAGAACGATCCGATCACGGCGGCCAGCCGGTCGGCGTGATCCTGCGCCTGTTTTTCCAGGATCGCGCCGTGCTCTTCCGCGTCGATGATCCGAACGCTCGGCGCCGTGATGCTGTAGATGATGTATCCGTCGCCGGTCACCGTATGGGTCCCGACGAACTCGTCGTCATAGTAATACCCCTCGCCCAGCACGTCCCGCACGGTGAAGGCATCCTCCGGCAGCACGTCGTCGACGTAGACCCCCGATCGGATGGTGACGCCGCCGTACACGCCTTCCTCGGAGAGGAACTCGCCTCCCGTCAGGGTCAGGACGCCGGGGTCCGCCGTGTACAGACAGACGCCGTCCTCCGGGCCGCTGAAGCTGCCGCCGGAGACGACGACCTGGGCCGGGCTGGAACCGCCGTAGTTGCGGACCGACATGCCCTCCTGCGTCTTCCCGTCAAAGGTGCCGCCCCGGATCTCCACCGACAGAGGGCCGCCGGTCTCGGTGCTCTCCGCATGGATCGCCTTTTTCTCGCCGATCAGCAGGCCGTCCTCCACGGTGATCTCGCCGCCGCAGAAGTAGGCGGCCGACCCGGTCTCCGCCGAGATCTCGCCGCCGCGCATGACGAACTGGCCTTCCGAGACGAACAGCCCGCCGTAGGTGCCGCGGATGGCACCTCCCAGCATGACGAACTTTTTCGTGCTGAAGACCGCAAGGTCGTTGGTATCGCCGTCCCCGTCGCCGGTGTTGCGGATCATGCCGCTGACCAGACGCAGATGGCCGCGGTTCATGACGGCGGCCACCGAGCCGCTGCCGGACGAAAGGACCTCGCCGCTCTCCGACGGGCTCTGGTCGCACAGGACCAGCGTGGCGTTCTCCGCCAGCGACAGCACCGCGCCGTCGGCGGAAAGCGTTCTGCCGTTCAGGTCCAGCACCAGGGTCTTCCGGCCGGTAAAGGCGATGGTGTCGCCGCCCAGATCCACGTCCTGCAGCAGCCGGACACAGTCGCTGCCGAGCTCGCTGGTCCCCGGCTCCGCGTACGCCTCGCCGCCCAGCGCGGCGATCAGCGTCTCCACCGAGGTGACTTCCGCTTCCTCCGCGTGGATCGCCGCGGGCAGGATCGCCGCCAGCACCAGCGCGCACAGGACCGCCGAGGCGATCCTCTTTCCCAAATGCATCCGCTTCATATCGCATTCTCCTGTTCTCCGAGAGATCGGAAAAAACTGTTTTCCCTCTTTCATTTTATCACCCCTTTTCCCCGTTGTCAACCGCACGGGCGGCCCCGCCGGACGCTTTTTCCGGAAAACCGCCCGCAAAAAAGAAAGGAAGCGATGATCGATGGACGTCTCCTCTGGCCGGGCCGCGCTGGCCCGGATCCTCGCCGGGGCCAAACGCGCCGTCTTTTTCGGCGGCGCCGGCGTCAGCACCGAGTCCGGCATCCCGGACTTTCGCTCGCCGGACGGACTGTACAGCCAGTCCTTCGACGTGCCGCCGGAAACGGTGCTGTCCGCGGACTTCTTCCGCCGGCGCACGGAAAAATTCTACGAGTTCTACCGCACGCGCATGCTCTGCCCCGGCGCGCGCCCCAACGCCGCCCACCGCGCGCTGGCCGCGCTGGAGCGCAGGGGGATCCTGTCCGCCGTGATCACCCAGAACATCGACGGGCTCCACCGGAAGGCGGGCAGCAAAAACGTCTTCGAGCTGCACGGAAATGCCGACCGGAACGTCTGCCTGCGCTGCGGCCGGGTCTTCGACGCGGCCTGGATCCTGTCCGGCACGGGCGTTCCCCGCTGTCCCTGCGGCGGGCTGATCAAGCCCGACGTGGTGCTCTACGGCGAGGCGCTGGACGAGGCCGTCCTGTCCGGCGCCATCCGCGCCGTGGAAGAGGCCGACGTGCTGATCGTGGCCGGCACGTCCCTGACCGTCTACCCCGCCGCCGGGCTGGTCCCCCTGTTCCGCGGCGAGCATCTGGTCCTGATCAACCGCACGCCCACCCCCATGGACGATCTGGCCGAGCTGATCCTCCGCGACCCCGTGGGCGAGGTGCTGGCCCCCTTCGCCGACGGAGAAGAGCGGTAGAGAAAAGGGCGGCCCCGCCGCCCTTTTTTCGTTGCTGTTTGCCATTGGCGGCGCGGCGCCGGCCGTGTATAATGATACGGAACGATCTTCTGACGAAAGGACGAACCACACCCTTGGCGGCATTTCAAAACGACCTCACCCAGGGCAGCGTGACGGGCAAGCTCATCCGCTTTTCGCTGCCGTTCCTTCTCTCCAACGTGATCCAGGCGCTGTACAGCGTGGCGGACATGCTCATCGTCAGCCGCTTCCGGGACGACGCGGCCATCTCCGGCGTCTCGCTGGGCAGCCAGGTGACCATGCTGGTGACCAGCCTGGTCATCGGCTTCACCGTGGGCGGCACGGTCCTGATCTCGCAGTACTACGGCGCCAAAAAGCACCGCGACGTCAACGAGACCATCGGCACGCTGTTCACCCTGCTGGCCGCCGCCTCGGTGCTGCTGACCGCGGTGTTCCTGCTGGTCTCGGACCCCCTGCTGCGGCTGCTGCAGACGCCGCCGGAGTCCATGCCCGAGGCCCGGGCCTATCTCCGCATCTGTCTGTACGGCACGGTGTTCATCTTCGGCTATAACGCCATCAGCGCCATCCTGCGGGGCCTCGGCGACTCGAAAAGCCCGTTCTTCTTCGTGCTGATCGCCTGTGCGGCCAACGTGGGGCTGGATCTGCTCTTCGTGGGCGCGCTGGGCTTTTCCGCCGACGGCGCGGCGCTGGCCACGGTCCTCGCCCAGGGGCTCTCGCTGGCCCTTTCGATCTTCTGGCTGGTCAAAAAGGGATTCTCCTTCGACTTTCGCCCGGCCAGCTTCCTTCCCAAAAGGGAAAAGGTCAGGCTCATCGTCCGGCTGGGGCTCCCCTCCTCCATCCAGAACACCGTCAGCTCGATCTCGTTTTTGCTGATGACCGCGCTGGCCAACGCCTACGGCGGCGTGGACGCCTCCACCGCCATCGGCGTGGTGGGAAAGTTCAACTCCTTCGCCATTCTGCCCGCGGTGGCCATGAGCTCGTCGGTCTCTTCCATGGCGGGCCAGAACATCGGCGCGGGGTACTACGACCGCGCCATGAAGACCATGTGGATCGCCGTTCGCATCTCGCTGGTCATCAGCGTCGTCATCTTCACGCTGGTCCAGCTCTTCCCCGAGGCCGTCGTCCGCATCTTTTCGGATACGCCCGAGGTCGTCTCGCTGGGAAAGGCCTATCTGCGAGCCTTTGCCTGCGACTATCTGCTGGTCCCGTTTTTCTTCTGCTTCAACGGGCTCATCATCGCCTCGGGCCACACCACCTTTTCGCTCATCAACGGCGTCACCTGTTCGGTGCTGCTGCGGATGCCGGTGGCGTGGCTGCTGGGCTATCCGCTGGGGCTGGGCATGACCGGCATCGGCGCGGGCGCGCCGGCGGCCACCGCCGGCTCCATCCTGCTGTGCGGCTGGTTCCTCTTCAGCGGCCGCTGGAAGCACAACCGCCTCGGCATCTCCGCCGCCCCGGAACCGGGCGCGTGAGACTTTTCCCGAAAACAAAAACCCGCCGGGAGAAAGCGTCTGCTTTCTCCCGGCGAAATCTTTCGCCGCGTTTTCCCGCTCACCTTGCCACGGCACTCACCGCGGGCCTGTGGCTGGAGACGTTCTTCGAGAACTGGGCCGTCACGAAATAGCTGTACCGCGTCCCGCTCACCACCGTCCGGTCCACGTACCCCAGCGTCCGGCTGGTGCCGATCTTGGCATACGCGCCGCCCGCCGTGCTGCGGTAGACGTTGTACAGCGTGGCCCCCGGCACGGTCTCCCACGTCGTCTTGATGCCCGAGGCATAGGCCTTGATCTCCATCACCGGCGCGGACAGATACCGGGTCGTGACGGCGGCGGACTGCTTGCTGAAGACGCTTCCGTCCCTCGCCTTGAGGGCGTAGCGGTAGACCGTGCCGCTGACGGCGGTCTTGTCGGTATAGGCCGTGGTGGTGCTGTAGCCGATCTTCACCAGCGCGCCGGTGCCCTCGCCGCGCCAGACGTCGTACCGGGTGGCGCCGGGGATCGCCTCCCAGCTCAGCTTGACCCCCGCCACCGCGTTGATGGCGGCAAGCTCCGGCGCGTCCAGCCACAGGGCCTCGACCGACGCGCTGTGCGCGCTGGCGCCGCCGTAGGCCTTGGCCTGTACCTGATAATAGTACCTGGTGCCGGATTCGACGGCCGTGTCGGAATAGGACAGGGCGGAAAAGGTGCCCAGCTTCGTCCAGTTGACGTTGTTCGTGCTGCGGTACAGGATGTATTTGACGGCGGTGGGCCCGTCGCTGACCGAGGACCACGACAGCTCGATCTGCAGCGCGGCGGCCCGGACGGTCAGAGACGGCACCGGCAGATACCGGCAGCCGCACGCGGATCTGTCGCTGCGATAGGAACCGGACTTGGCAACGATCCAATACTGGTATATCGGAAGCCCCTCGCCGATGTCCGTATCGGTGAAGCTCGTATCGGTGACCGTCGCCACCAGCTCCTCCGTCCCGTTGTTCTCCTGCCGCCGGATCTCATAGGAGGTCGCGCCGACGGGGGCAGTCCACTTCACCGTGATCGACCCGTCGTTCGTCTTGACCGAAATGCCGGTCGGCTGCAGCAGCCGCATATAGGTGACAACCTTGGAAAAGGGCCCCACCATGTTCTCCGACTCCGTCCGGACGCGATAGTCGTACAGCGTGCCGGGGGTGACGTTCTTGTCCACATAGCTGTTGGCCGTCACGGCGCCCAGCGCGGTCCAGCTGCCGCCGCCGGTGCGGCGATAGACGGAATAGAGCTGTGCGCCCCCGATGGCGTTCCACGAGACGGTGAGTCCCGAGGGGCCGTTCGCCACCGTGACCGACGGGGCGGGCGTCGAGGCGTTCAGCGTGACGCTCCCGCTGGTGCCGAAGGTCCCGACGCGGCCCGGGATGGAGGCCCGGACGCGGTAGCGATAGGTCTTGCCGGACTCCACGCTCCCGTCGATATAGCTTCTGTCCGTCCGGCCGGCCTCGGCCAGGAACTTCCACGAGCTTCCGTCGTGGCGGTAGATCTGCCAGACCTCGCAGTTCTTGTCCGTGGTCCAGGTGACCGCCGCCGAGATCCCCGCCTCGCTCACCGCTGCGGAGACCGCCGGGGCGCTGAGGTCACAGTCCCAGACCGCGGTGATCCTGCTGGTATGTTCATAGCTTTCCGTCAGAATCCCCGTACGAAACCGGCTCTCCGGCATCATACAGTAAGCCGTCAGACGGCAATAGTCGAAGATCTCGCTCCCGATCTCAGTAACATTTGCCGGAATGATGATCGTTGTCAATCCGGTGCAATGGGAAAAAGCTAGAGCTCCTATCTTCGTCAGACTGTCCGGCAACGTCACCGCCGTCAGAAGTGTGCAGTATTCCAGCGCTCTTTCCCGGATTTCCGTCACCGTGTTTGGCAGAATCAACGCACCGCTCTTCTTCGCTGGTACCGATAGGAGAACGGTCATGTCTTTACTGTACAGGATCCCATCCTCCGACGCGAAGGATGCGCTGCCCGCCGCGCAATCGATCCGGGTCAGCGACTCGCACTGGCCGAAGGGCTGGAAGCTGATCTCAGTCACCGAAGCTGGGATTTCAATCTCCGTTAGGCTGCCACACCCGTAAAAAGCCATGCTGCCGATGACCGTAAGACCAGACGGCAGAGAGACGGATTCCAGCGCGCTATAAGCAAAGGCACTGTCACCGATTTTCGTGACACCGGCCGGGATGTTGATCTCCGTCAGGCTGTAGCATGCGCTAAACGAGAGCGTTCCGATGACCTTCAGTCCGGCTGGCAGGGTCACATCGGTCAGCTTTGCGCAGGAACCGAACGTCGATGTCGGAAGCTCTGTCAGAGAAGCGCCGATCCTCGCGCTTGTCAGTCCGCCGCAACTATGGAAAACTGCGCCTCCCATTTCTGTCACGCTTGCCGGGACCGTCACGCTTGTAAGACCGCTGCACCCCCAAAAGGCGCCACTACCGATGGAGACGACGCCGGACGGGATTTCAATCTCCGTTAGGGCCGTACAACTGTAAAAAACGCGGTCGCCGATCTCTTTGAGTCCAGTGGGCAGGATCGCGCTCTCTAGCGAACCGCTCCCGGCCGCGCCCGCACCGATCCGTGTCACGCTGGACGGGACACGGATCGAGGTCAGCGCCCCCGGTACGAGGACCAACTCGGTCAGATCTCTGCTGTACAGTGCGCCGTCCTTTGCCGCAAAAATCGGGTTTTCCTCAGCGCAGGAAAAGGCCGCAAGCGACTTGCAGTTGTAAAACGCATCTATGCCGATCTCCGTAAGGCTCTTCGGAATCGCAAAGCTCTCAAGCGCACCGCAGTTGGCGAACCCGCTCTCACCGATGCATTGCAACCCCGCCGGGACGGAGACGGTCGTCAGCGCAGAGCAATTGGCAAACGACCGCTTTCCGATCTGCCTCAAATTGGCAGGAAGCGTCAGACCGGTCATATTTGAACAGTACCCAAAAGCCGAATCACCGATGGCCGTGACGGGCGCGCCGCCCAGCGTGTCGGGCAGGATCACGTCCCCGGTAAAGTAACCAGAGTAATTGTTCTTCCCGGTGATGGTCGCTTCGCCGTTCTCCACCGTATACTTCAGCGCGAATTCGGGGACCGGATCGGTCTCCTCGGCGTGCGCGGGCGTCCCGGCCATCCAAAGCACCGCCGCCAGCGCGGCGGCCGCCAGCGCGCCGACCAGCGCGCGGAATCCCTTCGTTCTCTCCACGGTCTTCTCCTCCCGTTCCCCGCCCCCTCGGCCTCAGGGCGCGGGGGGCAAAGCTTTTCATCCATGACAACGC
>JAEERN010000158.1 GCA_016285815.1 Clostridiales bacterium | reverse complement strand
GGTAAGAGAAGCGGTGCGCCTCGCCCCGCAGAAGCTCCGTCGTCCCGTCCGGGCGCACCACGGCGGTCTCCTCCGCGGCGTCGGCGATCTCGCCGCCGTAGGCGCCGGCGTTCATGGCCACGGCGCCGCCCACGCTGCCGGGGATCCCGTGGGCGAACTCCAGCCCGGTCAGCCCGGCCTCCATGGCCGCCGCCGCCGTCCGCGACAGCAGGGTCCCGGCCTCCGCCGTGACCCGGTCGCCGTCCACGGAGACGCCCTGCAGCAGGCGGGTGGAAATCACCAGCCCGTCCCAGCCCGCGTCGGCGCACAGCAGGTTCGTGCCGTTCCCCAGCAGGAAAAACGGCGTCTCTGTCCCGCGCGCCAGCGCCAGCAGCGCGGCGAGCTCTTCCCCGTCGGCGGGACAGGCCATGGTGCAGGGCCCGCCGATGCGAAAGGAGGTATGACGGGAAAGGGGCTCGTCTTCCAGAACGAGACCCCTTCCGAGGATCTGCCTGATCTGTTTCAGGGGCAGCGTCACGGTCTGCCTTCCCCCTTTTCCTCTGTCTGGCCGCTCAATCCGCCGGAGGCGGCTCGGACGTGTCCTCCGGCGGCTCGGAGGGCGCCTCGGTGGTCCTTCCCGTGCGGGAGGACGACGTCTCCGCGCCGGACCCGGTGGTCCCCGACGTGGCCGGGCGCCGGGTGGTCTCCGGCGGCTCGGTGGGCGGCTCGGTCTCCGGCTCGGTGGTGGTCGGTTCGGTGGTGGTGGTCTGGACGATGGTCACCCTCGGCGTGTTCTGCGGCGCCCGGGTGGTCTGTACCTTGGTGGACAGGGCGCGCGTGGTGGTGGGCGCCACATGCAGATGGCACGCCCCCTCCAGCGCGTGACCCTCCGCGGCCACGGCGGGATAGTAGTAAGTCAGGATCCGGTTGCTGAGCTGCCCGTCAAAGTGTACGCAGTAGCCCTCGTCTCCTATGACCACGTTGGGCACGGCGAAATAGCGGTACAGGTTCAGCCGCACCACGCTGGCCGCCCGGCTGCGGTCGCAGTATTCCGTACAGATCTTGCCCGTGTCGGCGCAGAGGTGCACCGCCGTGTGCAGGCCGCACAGCGTCGTCGGCGCGTCGGCCTCGAAGAACTCGCCGTAGGCCACGCGGCTGCCACGCGGATCGTTGAGGCAGCTCTCCGACGGGATCCCGCCGGAATCCACGCAGTAGGCGCAGGTGATCAGGTTGTCCGGCTTTTCGAAGGTCCGGGGGGCCAGCTCCTCGTGGAGGCGCTCCATCACGTCGTGCCAGATGCGGACCGACGGGTTGTAGTCCAGCTTGACCTCCTTGTTCCGGTCGAAGCCCACCCAGACGCCCGCCACGTAGTAAGGCGTGAAGCCGACGAACCACCGGTCGTAGTCGTTGGAGGTCGTGCCCGTCTTGCCGCCGACGGCAAAGCCGTCCAGCGCCGCGGCCGAGGCGGTCCCGTCGGTGACGACGGACTCCAGCATGTCGCGCATGTAATAGGCCGTCTCGCCGGAGACGGCGATGGAGTCGCCGCCGGTGTTGTCCAGGATCAGCCGCCCGTCCGCGTCGAAGACGCGGGTATAGGTGGTGGGCTCGCGGTAGACGCCGTCGTTGACGAAGGGAACGTAGGCCGCCGTGACCTCCGTCAGGCTGATGCCGTAGCTCAGACCGCCCAGCGCCAGGGCGCTGTACGTCAGATCGGTGCTGTAGACGCCGTTGCGCGTCTCGTCCCGCACCAGCGAAAGGCCGAACCGCTCGGTGGCGAAGTCAAAGGCGGTGTCCAGCGTCATCCTGTCCAGCACGCGCACGGCGACGGTGTTGGTGGACTCCTCCAGCGCCTGGCGGATGCTCATCATCCCCTGATATCTCCGGTTGTTGTTGGCCGGCCAGGTGGTGATGGTGGGATCGCTCAGCAGGATGACCGATTCGCCCTCCACCAGCGCGCCGGTAGAGGAGATGTACTTCGACGGCGAATCGTCCACCGCGGTGTACGGCGTGATCAAATTGTACTCCAGCGCCGGCGCATAGACCGACAGCGGCTTGATGACCGAGCCGGGCTGGCGCTGGGACAGGGCCCGGTTCAGCACCAGATTGCCGGACTTGTGGCCGATCCCGCCCACGATGCCGCGCAGATAGCCGTCCGTGGACATGATGACCATGGCGGATTCCAGCTGCGTCGTGCCGGAGACCGTGGGGAAGTTGCTCCGGTCGGTGTAGATGCTCTCGAGCTTCGCCTGGACCTCGGGATCCACCGTGGCCTCGATGGTGAGGCCGCCCGCATAGAGCAGCTTATAGGCCATTGTCGAGCTGTAGCCCAGCTTGTTCCGGAAGTCGTCGATGAGCTCGGTGATCAGCAGGTCGGTGAAATAGGACTGGACGTCCGACGAGCTGGTCTCCTCCTCCTCGTTGGCGTTGCGGAAGACCAGCGGCTCGTTGACCGCCTGCTCGTAGGCCGCGCGGTCGATGCTGCCCAGCTCCAGCATCTTCTTCAGGACCAGCTCCTGACGGGTCTTGTTGTTGTCCGGGTTCTGGAAGGGGTCGTAATACGTGGGGCTGTTGGTGATGCCGGCGATGCAGGCGCACTCGGCCAGATCCAGCTCGCTGACGTTCTTGCCGAAGTAGACGTAGGCCGCACTGGACACCCCGTAGCACCCCTGGCTCAGGTTGATGGTG
Source organism: Clostridiales bacterium (assembly GCA_016285815.1). Lineage (GTDB taxonomy): Bacteria > Bacillota > Clostridia > Oscillospirales > QAMX01 > SIG499. The sequence continues at coordinate 8,226 of JAEERN010000158.1, read as the reverse complement.
TTGAGGTACATCTCCAGGATCTCTTCCTTGGAGAGCTTGCGCTCCAGATCCAGCGCGCGCAGGATCTCCAGCACCTTGCGCTGGATGGTGACCTCGTCGTCTCCGGTGATGTTCTTGATGAGCTGCTGCGTGATGGTCGAGCCGCCGAAGTTGCCGGAATACGGCAGCACCAGGTTGACCGTGGCGGCCAGGGTCCGCTTCCAGTCCACGCCCTTGTGGCTCATGAACCGCTCGTCCTCGATGGCGATGAAGGCGTTGCGCAGATCCCGGGGGATCTCGTCGTAGTTGGCCCAGACGCGGTTCTCCGAGCCGTAGAGCCTCTCCAGCTCCATCCGCTCGCCGGTGGCCGGGTCGGTATAGTACACCACCGAGGTGTAGTTCATGTCGATGGACGCCACGTCGACGGAGGCGTTCCCCGCCAGATACTGGCGGACGTACAGCCCGAACACGAACACGCAGATCACGCCGGTGAAGAAAAAGATGAACAGGATGCTGGCCAGCACCTTGGCCGTCACCCCCAGCCCCCGGCGCACGCCTTCGGCGGCGCGGACGGTCTTTTCCTCCGCGGCGAACCTCTTCACTTTTTCAAAAAAACCGCGAATCTTTTCCATATGGCAAGAGCTTTCCGCCCGCCTATCCCCGGCGGGTCTTTCTCCGTTCCTGTTTTTCCGTTCCCTCCCGCCGGGGCTCGGCCGCCAGCGCGCGCAACAGCGCGCCGTCGTCCGGGGCCTCGGTGTTCTCTGCGGCGACGTTGCGCCGCTCCGCGCCGCACCGACGGCAGCGGTGGACGATCTGCCACCCCTTGCCCGGACGGAAGAGCACCGCCACGGGATCCATGACCCCGCCGCAGTCCGACGCCCGGTCTCCCGGCGCCTCGTCCACGTGCTTGGAGCAGAGGCAGAAGGGACAGTGGTTGCGATAGCTGCCGTTGGTCAGCGGCGGCACCGGCCGGCCGCAGTTTTCGCAGACAAAGGCCGTGTTTTCGGTCTTCCGGCTCATTTCGGCGCCCCGTAGTCCCGGGCGCCGAACAGGCCGGTCCCCACGCGCACCACGGTGGCGCCCGCCTCGATCGCCTGTTCAAAGTCGCCCGACATCCCCATGGACAGGGTGTCGAACCCCTCTGGCATCTCCCGGGCCAGCCGGTCGAACAGCTCCTTCATGCGCGCGAAGTACGGCGCGCCGTCCTCCCCCGCGGGGGGGATGGCCATGAGCCCGCGCAGGCGAAGCCCCGCCTCCGCCGCCAGAGCGGCGCAGACCGCCTCGGCCTCTTCCGGCAGAAAGCCGGATTTGGCTTCTTCCCGCCCGACGTTGATCTCGGCCAGCACGTCGGTCACCAGTCCCCGCTCCGCGCTGAGACGGCCCAGAACGGCCGCCGCCCGCCGCGTGCCCAGCGATTCGACCATGTCCACCTTGCCCACCAGCAGATGGGCCTTGTTGGACTGGAACGATCCGATGAAGTGCAGCGGGATCCCCGCATAGGCGCCCAGCGGAAGCTTTTCCAACAGCTCCTGCGCGCGGTTCTCGCCCGCGGCGTCCGCGCCGGCCTCCACGGCGGCGCGGATCTCGTCCGGCGTCCGGGTCTTGGTAGCCGCCAGCAGCGTGATCCCGCCGGGGTCCCGCCCCTCGCGGCGCGCCGCCGCGGCGATCCGCGACCGGACCTGCGCCACGTTTTGCCTGATCTGTTCCGCGTTCAAGAGTATCGCCTCCGCCTTCGCCCGAAAGGGGCCAGTATTCCGGATACATTATAGCAGACCGCGCGGCAAAATACAAGTCGTGTTTTGCCGCGCGGTCCGCGCCTGTTTCGTTTTTCGTCCGGATCAGATGGCAACGCCCGCGAACTGGCTGGAATACAGCTTGCTGTACTCGCCGTCCATGGCCAGCAGCTCGTCGTGGCTGCCGGACTCGACGATGCGCCCGTCCCGGACCACGACGATCTTGTCCGCATCGCGGATGGTCGAGAGCCGGTGCGCGATGATGAGCGACGTGCGCCCCTGCATCAGATTGCCCATGGCCTGCTGCAGCCGAAGCTCCGTCCGGGTGTCCACCGAGGACGTGGCCTCGTCCAGGATCAGGATCTTCGGGTCCGCCAGCACCGCCCGGGCGATGGACAGCAGCTGGCGCTGACCCTCGGACAGGTTGGCGCCGGACTCGGTCAGCTGGGTCTGATAGTTCTCGGGCAGCCGCTCGATGAACCGGTCCGCCATGGCGGTGACCGCCGCGGCGCGGACGTCCTCGTCCGGCGCGCCGTCCCGCCCGTACCGGATGTTGGCCGCGATGGTGTCCGAGAACAGCACCGTGTCCTGCAGCACGATGGCGATCATCCGGCGCAGCTCGCTCTTCGGGATGTCCCGGACGTCCACGCCGTCGATGGTGATGCGGCCGCCGTCCAGCTCGTAGAAACGGGTGAGCAGGTTCACGATGGTGGTCTTGCCCGAGCCCGTGGCGCCGACGATGGCGATCTTCTGGCCCGCACCCACGGACAGATCCAGACCCTTGAGGACCGGCTGGCCCGGCACGTAGCCGAACTGAAGATCCTCGAACTCGATGGCCCCGCGGACCTCTTCGGGGACCGTGCGGCCCTCGTCGATCTCGTCGTCGGCATCCATGATCTCAAAGATCCGCTCCGCGCCGGCCAGCGCGGTCAGGATCGTCGAATACTGCGTGGCGATCATGTTGACGGGGAAGCTGAATTTCTTGGAGTACTGCAGCATGGCCTGGATGGTGCCGACGGTCATGCCGCCGCGGCCGGTCAGGACCAGATAGCCGCCGAAGCCCGCCAGCAGCACGTACTGGAAGTTGCCCAGGAAGTTCATGATCGGGCCCATGAGCGACCCCCAGATGCGGGCCGAGATGCTGACCTTCCTCAGGTCCTCGGCCACCTCGCCGAACTCGGCGATCTCCTTGGGCTCTTTGCCGTAGGCCACCACGGTCTTATAGCCGGTCACGCTCTCCTCCACGGCGCTGTTCATCTTGCCCAACAGCCGCTGCTGGCGCACGAAGTACTTGCGCATGAACTTGGCCAGCCCCGTGGAGACCAGCACCGCCAGCGGGATGGTCACCACGGCCACCAGCGTCAGCAGCGGGCTGTACCAGAGCATCATCGCCAGCGCGCCGGCCAGCGTCAGCACTGCCGAAAAGAGCGACGTGATGGACTGGGAGACGGCGTTGGAGATGTTCTCCACGTCGTTGGTCATGCGGCTCATGATGTCGCCGTGCCGGTGCGAATCGGTGAACTGGATGGGCAGCCGCGAGATCTTGCGGAACAGGTCGTTGCGCAGGGTATAGACCGTGTCCTGCGACAGCTTGGCCGCCAGCAGCGTCTGGAAAAAGTTCAGCACGGCGCTGACCCCGAAGACGCCGATCATCATGAAGATATAGCGCGTCATGGCCGCCAGATCGACGGTCAGGCCGCCGTCCACGACGCGGATGGTGTCGATGGCCCTCTGCTGGAAGAAGGGGCCCGCCAGCTCCGCGCCGGTGACCGCCAGCATGATGACCATGAGGATGACCAGCAGATACGCGCTGCGGCCGATGTAGCGGAGCAGGCGCCCCAGCGTCCGGCCGGCGTTCTTCGGCTTTTCCGCGTTCATGCGGGCGGCCATGGGGCCGCCCCGGCCGCGGCCCATGGCCGGCGCCGCGTTCTGCGAGCGTTTTTCACTCATTTTCGCCCGCCCCCTTTCTGACCAGCGCGCCGGACCGGATCTGGGAATCGCAGATGTCCCGGTAGGTCTGGCTGAGCTGCAGCAGCTCTTCGTGGGGCGCGCAGTGGAGGATGGTGCCGTCGTTCTCCAGCACGGCGATGCGGTCCGCCTCCATGACGCTGGCGATCCGCTGGGCGATCATGATGACCGTGGTCTCCCCCGTCCGCTTTTTCAGCTCGGCTCTCAGCCGGCCCTCGGTGGCCAGGTCCAGCGCCGAGGTGGAGTCGTCCAGGATCAGGATCTCCGGCCGGCGGACCAGCGCCCGGGCCACGGAGACACGCTGCTTCTGTCCGCCGGACAGCGACGCGCCCTTTTCCGCGACGAAGGTGTCGTATCCCGCTTCAAAGTCCGAGATGAACTCGTCCGCCTGAGCCGTGCGGGCCGCCTCGCGGACCTCTTCGTCCGTGGCGTCGGCCTTGCCCCAGCGGATGTTGCCCGCGATGGTGTCCGAGAACAGCACGGTCTTCTGCATGACGAAGCCGATCTTCTCCCGCAGCTCGGTCAGGTCGTAGTCCTTCACCGGCACGCCGTCCACGGCCACCTCGCCCTCCACGGCGTCGTAGAACCGCGGGATCAGCGAGACCAGCGAGGATTTGCCGCTGCCCGTGGTGCCGATGACGGCCACCGTCTCGCCGCGGCGGATCTCCAGGTTCAGGTCGTGCAGCACCGGCCGCCCCACCGTTCCGGGGTACCGGAACGAGACGTTCCGGAACGAGACGGCCACGTCGCCCCGCTCCTCGCCGCCCGCGCCGCCGGCGATGACCGGCTTCTCCGCCAGGACCTCGTTGACGCGCCTGGCCGACGCGTTGCCGCGGGAGATCGAAACGAAGATGCCCGCGATCATCATCAGCGAGTTGACGACCATGGTCACGTACGTCACCGCCGCCATGATGGCGCCGGTGGTCATGCCCGAGTTTTCGATGGCGACGTTGAAGCCGCCGATGTAGATGACGGCGACCACCGACAGGTTCATCATGATGGTCAGCACCGGCGAGATGAAGGCCATCATCTTCATGACCCGCATGTTCACCGCCCGCAGGTCGGCGTTGGCCTGCCGGAACCGCTCGCACTCGTAGTCCTCCCGGACGTAGGCCTTGACCACCCGCGCGCCGGAGACGTTCTCCTGCACCACGGAGTTGACCCGGTCCAGCCTCGTCTGGACCTTGCTGAACAGCGGGACCGCCCGGACCAGCACGACCACCAGCACCGTCAGCAGCACCGGCAGCGCGCACAGCAGCACCACGCCGAACTTCAGATCCAGCGAGATCAGCATGAACGTGCCGCCGACGACGAACAGAGGCGCCCGGACGAAGTGGCGCAGGATCGCCTCGATCAGCTCGACCACGGCGGAGATGTCGTTGGTCAGCCGCGTCACCAGCGAGCCGGTGGTGAACCGGTCCGTCTGCTCGATGGACAGGGCCATGACCCTGCGATAGGCGTCGCACCGCAGATCGCGGCCGAAGCCCTGGCCCGCCCGCGCCGCCGTATAGGCGCAGAAGGTGCCGAAAAAGCCGCCCGCCAGCGTGATGACCAGCATCAGCACGCCGAACAGCACGATGAGCTGCATCTCCGCGGGCGACTCGCCCAAAAAGGTCCGCGCCAGCCAGAGCGCCACCTTCGACCCGTCCTGGGGCGAGGTGATGTCCAGCCCCTGGATGCCGTAGTTGACCAGATACGACGTCAGATACGGCAGACACAGGTCACAGAGCACCTCGCCCATCATGATGAGCGGCGAGATGACCGCCAGAAACGCATAAGGTTTCAGGTATTTGATCAGTTTTCCCATGCTTCTTCCGATTCGCCTCCCCGTGCGAAACACTTCTCTCGATACCCGTTTATTATACTTGATTTCCCGCGGGAAAGGCAAGAACATTTTGTGAACGCCCGCGTTTTTTCCCGCGCGGCCGCCCGGCCGAAAGGGCCCGGCGGAGCTTCCGCTCCGCCGGGCCCCGGTCTTCCCGCCGCCGCGCCGGGCCCCTTCGCCCGGCCGCGCGCGTTTATTTTTTCATCAGAGGCGCGCCGCTCTGCCATGCCTGGCCGATCTTCCCGCCCAGCGCGTAATAGCCGCTGCGCATGGGGTCGAAGGCAAAGGCGTTCAGCTTGGCCGCGTCGATCCGGCCCTTTTCGTCCAGCACGCTCTCGTCGGCCAGGATGCCGACGATCCGCCCCAGCACGCGCAGACCGTAGGGCTGCCGCTGGAATTCGACGACCTCGCACTCCAGCGTCATGGGGTATTCCTCGACCACCGGCGCGTCCACCCGGGCGCTGCGCGCCGCGTGCAGCCCGGTGCGGGCGAACTTGTCCGCCATCTTGTTGGACGAGGCGATGCCCAGAAAGTCGGACTCGCGGACCGTGTCCGCGCCCGGGACCGCCAGCGTGAACGCCCCGGTTCGGCGCAGATTGGCCACGGTCTTGTGCGCCTCTTCCAGATTCAGCGCCACCATGTCCTCCGCGCAGATCCCGCCCCAGGCCATCATCATCTCGTCGGGGGTCCCGTCCTCGTTGTACGTGCCGATCATGTACGTCGGCATGGGATAGAGCCACGCCTGGACGTCGAATTCCTTTTTCATCCCTTTTTTCCTCCTTTTTATCTCCTGCCGCCGCCCCTCACAGAAAGGCGGTCAGCCCGTCGAGACTTTTCACCGTGAACTCCGCCGAGACCCCGGCGGGAAGCGGCGCCCCCGTCGGCGACAGATAACAGGCGGCGATCCCCGCGCGGTTGGCGCCGGCCACGTCCGCCGAAGCGCTGTCCCCCACGGCCAGCACCCGGCTCCGGTCTGAAACGCCCGCCCGCCGCAGGACCTCGTCGTAGAACGCGGGCTCCGGCTTGGCGGCGCCGATCTCCTGCGAGACGAAGACGTCCGCGAAATACGGGCGGACGGCGCTCTTCGCCATGCGGGCCCGCTGGACCCGCTCGAACCCGTTGGTCACCACGTACAGGCGATACGTCTTTGCCAGCCGGGCGCACACGCGCACCGCCCCCGGCATCAGCCACGCCTGCCGCCCCAGCTCGTCGATATACCGGTCGGACACCGCGTCCGGATCGGCGCCGACGCCCTCCTCCGACAGGAACCGGGCGAAGCGCACGGGGCTCAGGGCGCCGGTCTCCAGCTCGCCCCGCTCCACGGCGCTCCACAGCTCGTCGTTGATCCGCCGGTACCGTGCCAGCGCGTCGGGGGCCACGCGCCGCCCCAGCCCGGCCATGACGGTCTCCAGCGCCGCCTGCTCGCCGCGGTCGAAGTCGAACAGCGTCCGGTCCGCGTCCATCAGGATCACGTCAAAGCGCGCCATCGGTCAGTCCGCCAGGATCGCGTGGATCACGAACCGCTGGTCCTCGTACACGTTGGTGCAGGTGGACAGCGTGACGACCTTGTCCGCCGCCGTGGGCGTCACGCCGGTCCGGATCTCAGACCGGGCCGCGGTCCCGGCCAGGAACGCCGCGAAGTCCTCGTCGCCCGAAAAGGCCGCGGTATAGGCCTCGCCGCGGATATCCGTCACATAGGCCGAATAGATCACATAGCGGCGGGGACCCTCCGGCGTCAGGATCCAGACGGCCGGATGGGCCTCGTAAAAGCTCTGGTCCCGGTACTGCATCAGCACGCCGAACTTCACGTTATGCCCGTTGTGCCCGTAGATCAGCGTGTGGCGGGAGGACAGATCCTTTTCGGCCCGGTAATCCGCAAAGACGCTGCCAAAGGGCGTGTATTCGCCGTCCAGCCCGGTGTAGAGATACTGGCGGTTGTGGTCGTTGTCCTTCAGGATCGGATAGCTCACCGTGGTGTCGCCGATCCAGAGCCAGCCCATCACGTCCCGGTTCCGCGCCAGCAGCGCCTCCCAGTTGATCCGGAAGTTCGGCTCGCCGGACGGGGCGGACGTCTCCGTATCCGAGGGCGCTGTGGCCGGGCCCACCGGGGCGGTCGCGCCGGTCTGGACCGGATCCGTGCCGCCGCCGGACGACGGCGGCGGGACCGCCCCCGTCTCGCCGGGGGCCAACGTGCCCGCCGTGGTGACCTGCGGCGCATCGTCAAAGATCAGGAATTCGCTCTGCTGTTCGCGATAGGTCTTGTGCTCGCGGGAATAGTCGATCAGCGTCCCTCCCAGCTTGACGGCCGAGAAGATAAAGATCCCCGCAAAGACCGGGATCAGCAGCAGCAGGATCAGCCTGCGGATCCGTCTTTTTTTTCGTTTCGTCATACCATTTCCCTCCGCGGCCCGCGCCGTCGTCGGCTTGGGGCCGTCTTCACGCCGACCCTGCGGCCTCTCCGCACCTTCGGCCGGTCTATTATATCACATCCGCGCCGCGCTTTCAACCGCAAAAACGGGCGGCGCGGGGCTTTCCCCGCGCCGCACCGCCGTTTTTGCTCTTTTCAGTAGACCAGCGCGATCTCGTCCCGCGCGCCCACCAGCTCGCAGAGCTCGTCTGCGGACAGGCCGAACCGCGCATCCACGTTGACGCACACCCGGTTCAGCCGCGGGCTGATCCGGAAGCCGCCCACCGCCGTCCCCCGCGATCCGGGCGCCGCGG
>JAEERN010000157.1 GCA_016285815.1 Clostridiales bacterium | reverse complement strand
ATCTCCACGTCGGGCAACGCCCGGAACGTCCGCGCGGCCGGACTGGCCGCCAGGCGGCTCGGCATGACCACCGTGGCGCTTACCGGCTCCCGCGGGGGCAGGATGGGGGAAAGCTTCGACTTTGCCCTGCGCGCCCCGTCCGACTGGACGCCGGAGGTCCAGGAGTACCATATCGCCCAGTACCACCTGATCTGCGCGCTCGTCGAAGCGGAGTTTTTCGCGAAATAAGAAAAAAATAAGAAAAAAGAATAGATCGGATCCCTTCCGGGCATACTGGTGAACGAAACCACTGGAAGGGATCTGATTTTTTGACCGTATTTGACCGCATCGCGCTGTCCCTGGTCGTCGTCGGCGCCGTCAACTGGGGCCTGGTCGGCATCTTCAAGTTCAACCTGGTCAGCGCGATCTTCGGCGAGATGAGCGTCGTTTCGCGCATCATCTTCGCGCTGGTCGGGCTGGCCGGTCTCTGGTGCGTCACCCTGATCTTCCGAAAGATGGACCGCCACGAATGACCGCCGGCCCGTTCCCCGCGCAAAAAAAGCCGCCCCGGCACGGATGCCGGAGCGGCCTTTCTCTTTTTTCCCGCGCTCACGCCTCTTCGATGAAGCCGAAATAGCGGCCCAGCCAGTACGGGAAGGTGTAGACTGTGCCCGGCTCTTCGGCCAGGAAGCCGCCGCCGCTCTCCGGCACGAAGGGATTGGAGTTCCACTTCATGATGCGCCTCTCGTCCGGCGCCAGCAGGTCGACGATCTGCCGCTTGCCAAAGCGGTCGGTGTCCTCGACGTACGTGACGTCCGCCCGCGTCTCCACCGCGGCCGAGGAGTACCGCATATCCCACGGCATCCGCCGCAGGGTCCACAGGCAGGACTCCATGTCATAGTCGACCTCCGGCGCGATGAGCTTGTAGATATAGGTCCAAAGCGGGTTGGCCTCCCGCCGGATGTTCTGCCACCACTGGCCCATGGCCTCGCGATAGCGGCCCCGCAGGAAGGGATCGTCCTCCAGCAGCACCAGCGGCAGATAAGACAGATAGCCCAGCTCTTCGTCGGAGAAGTTGAGCTCTTCGATGCTCTCCAGATACGTGCAGACGATATCGGCGTACCCGTCGTCCAGCGCGACGCTGCGGTACTGTTCGGCAAAGCGCGGCTCGCCGGTGAGGAACGCCGCGACCTTCAGGCCGGCCAGCAGCTCGGCGGCGTTCAGCGCCTGGTCCGAATGGCCGAAGCCGTCGAAATACTCCTTGCTCCACCGGCCCCAGCGGGTGGGCTTGCCGGTGACGTCGATGAGATAGCGGCCGTTGGCCATGATGTGGTCCGCGATGGCGGCCGCGGCCTCCGCCGTGCGGCGGCGGATGTCCTCGTCCGGCAGCAGCTCGTGGGCCAGCAGATAGATCATGAAGTGCCCCACCAGCTCGTCGCTGGAGGTGTCGGACTTCCAGATCACGCCGTCCTCCCGCGGGATCCAAAGCCCGTCCTCCGGCACCTTTTCGCCGGGGACCACGAAGGACCGCGCCGGATAGCCCGGCCGACCGGTGACGTCCACCAGGCTCAGCACCGCGTTCACCGTGCGCCGCGCGCGCATATGGCTGTCCTCCGACCCCGTCACCGCGTATTCGAAGCAGGCGCCGGCGGCGTACATGGCGGTCCAGAGCCCGTCGTTGTCCGAGGATTCGACGCGCCAGTGATCCCAGTCGTCCTTCTGCGCAAAGTGCGGCTCGGTCACGAAGTCGTGGCGCAGTTGACGGCGGCAGATGCGGCTGTCGTACTCCGCGGCCTTGGTCTCATAGGTGATCTCTTCCATCCAGATGCGGGCGCCGCCCGTCTCGGTGCGGACCCAGACGCCGCGGCCGTCCGCGGCCAGCGCCAGACACTTCGGATCCGGCAGCCAGCGCGGCGCGGTGAAGAACTGTACCCGGTCGCGGCAGTACGGCTCCGCCTCGCAACAGCGGGTCAGACCGTTGTCAGACCCCAGCCAGACGGCCCCGTCCTCCGTGGTGACGAAACAGGTGGCCGCGCCGCTGGGCAGCGGCGTTCCCGCCGCGGGGAGGTGCTCCGCCAGGCGCGGGTCATCCGCCGCCAGCTGCTCCACGCGTTTCTGCCAGAACGTCCCCACCCGGATGCGGTCCTTTTCCGCCGCGCGATACTTGTTCAGCATGACCATTCCTCTCCTTTTCCCAAAAGGTCTCCGCCGCTCGGCGAAGGGCCCTAAAATTCCCCGTACTCGTACAGAATGGCGGTCAGCGCCGCCAGCGGCGCCGTCTCGCACCGCAGGATCCGGCTGCCCAGCGTCACCGGGATCCAGCCCGCCGCAGCCGCCTGTTCGAACTCCGCCGCGGAGATCCCGCCCTCCGGTCCGGTCATCACCGCGATCCGGCGCGCGTCCGGGTGCTCCCGCAGGACCTCGGACAGCGGACGGCCGCCCAGCTCATAGCACAGAAGCGCCAGATCCGCGTTCTTCGCCTCCGCCGCGGCGGAGGTGAAGTCCGTCGCCGGGCACACCTCGGGCACGCGGCCGCGGCCGCACTGCTTGGCCGCCTCGGCGGCGATCTTTGCCCGGCGCAAAGCTTTGGCCGGGCTTCCTCCGTCCCGGACCACGGACCGCTCGGCCGCAAAGGGCAGGATCCGGTCCGCGCCCAGCTCGACGCTCTTCTGGACGACGTGCTCCAGCTTTTCCGCCTTGGGCAGGCCGACGCAAAGCGTCACCGACACGCCCGGCTCGCCGCCGGCGGGACGGCCCTCGCCCACCGAGACGGTGACCGTCTCGCGGGTCACGGCCGTCACCGTGCAGGAAAATTCCGTTCCCATGGCGCAGACGGTCAGCGCGTCTCCCACCCCGGCGCGCAGCACCCGCGCCAGATGCCGCCCGTCGCTCCCGGCGACGACCAGCGTCTCGCCCGGCGTCAGCGGCCGCTCGACGTAGAGCTTTCTCATTTGACGCTGTACAGGATCTCGGAATACGACGGATAGGGCCAGAACCGCTTGTCCACGACGGTCTCCAGCTCGTCGGACAGCCGCCGCACGGCCGCCATGGCGGGCAGGACGCGGTCCCGGCAGCTCTCGGCCGCCGCCGCGCCGCAGGCCGCGTGGGCCTCGTCCAGCGCGGTCTCCAGCTCGTCCGTGCGGTCCGACAGGCGGGCCACCAGATTGCTGACGCGCAGCAGCAGCTTCCGCTCGGTCCCGGCGATGTCCCGCCTGGCCAGCTCGTTCTTGCGGATCCCCGTCTCGGCCAGCCGGTCCTCGAACCGGATGGCCGCCGGGATGATCTCCCGCCGCAGCATCTCCAGCAGCGTCATGGCCTCGATGCAGACGGTCTTGGCGTAGTTTTCCAGATGGATCTCCTTGCGCGCGCGGACCTCAGCCCGGTTCATGACGCCGAAGCGCTCGAACAGGGCCATGTTCTTCTCGCTGTCGTAGTAGCACAGCGCGTCTACCGTGGACCGAAGGTCCAGCAGCTTGCGGCGGGCCGCCTCGGCGCGCCACTCGTCGGAATAGTTGTTGCCGTCGAAGATGATCCGCCGGTGGGCGGTGAGCTCTTCCCGGATGAGCCGCTGCAGCTCGTCCCGGAAATCCTCCGCCTGCTCCAGCCGGTCGGCGTACAGGCACAGGCTCTCGGCGAAGACCGTGTTCAGAACGGTGTTGATCCCCGCCAGTGAGACCGCCGAGCCGGGCATCCGGAACTCGAACTTGTTGCCGGTAAAGGCGAAGGGAGACGTGCGGTTCCTGTCGGTGGAATCCTGTTTGAACTTGGGCAGGACGGAAACCCCGATCTCCAGGCTCTCGCGCTGTTTTTCCGTATACAGCCGGTCGTCGATGACGGCGTCGATGATCCCGGTGAGCTGGTCGCCCAAAAAGACCGAGATCACCGTCGGCGGCGCCTCGCTGCCGCCGAGGCGGTGGTCGTTCCCCGCCGAGACGGTGGAGATGCGCAGCAGGTCCTGATGCTCGTCCACCGCGCGGATCATGGCGGTCAGCATCAGCAAAAAGCGCGCGTTCTGGGACGGCGTCTCGCCCGGCGAGAGCAGGTTCTCGCCCGCGTCCGTGCCGATGGACCAGTTGTTGTGCTTGCCCGAGCCGTTGACGCCGGCAAAGGGCTTTTCGTGCAGCAGACACACCATCCCGTGGCGGTCCGCGATGCGCTTCAAAAACTCCATGGTCAGCTGGTTGTGGTCCGTGGCGATGTTGGTGGTGGCGTAGACCGGGGCCAGCTCGTGCTGGGCGGGGGCCACCTCCTTGTGCTCGGTCTTGGCCGGAACGCCAAGCCGCCACAGCTCTTCGTCCAGCTCTTTCATAAAGCGCGAGACCCGGGGGTTGATGGCGCCGTAATAGTGGTCGTCCAGCTCCTGTCCCTTGTTGGGCCGCGCGCCCACCAGCGTCCGCCCGCAGGAGATCAGGTCCGGCCTCCGGTCGTAGACGGACCGGTCGATGAGGAAATATTCCTGTTCCGCGCCGACGCTGGTCTGGACCCGGCGGCATCCGTCGCCGAACAGCCGCATGACGCGCATGGCCTGCTTTTCCACGGCCTCCATGCTTCGCAGCAGAGGGGTCTTCTTGTCCAGCGCCGCGCCGCCGTAAGAGCAGTACGCCGTGGGGATGCACAGGGTGTCGTCCTTGATGAAGGCGTAAGAGGTGGGATCCCAGGCGGTATAGCCGCGGGCCTCAAAGGTGGCGCGCAGGCCGCCGGAGGGGAAACTGGACGCATCCGACTCCCCTTTCACCAGGTTTTTGCCCGAAAACTCCATGACCACGCCGTCCGTCCCGTCGGGCACGATGAAGCTGTCGTGCTTTTCGGCGGTGATGCCGTTCAAAGGCTGGAACCAGTGGGTGTAATGCGTCGCGCCCTTTTCGATGGCCCAGTCGCGCATGGCCGCGGCCACGGCGTTGGCGATCTCGATGTCCAGCGGCCGCCCCTCGGCGATGGTGCTCTTCAGCGCACGGTACACGTCTTCCGGCAGGCGGGCCTTCATGACCCGGTCGTTGAAGACCATGCTGCCAAACAGTTCCGGAATGTCCTTCATGCTGGTAACCTCGTAAAAACCGTAAAAATTCACGTATAGCATAGCATAAAAGCCGCCGTCTTGTCAAGACGGCGGCCCGTGTTTTCCCTTTTTCGCCGGTCCGGCGTTTTTTTCCACAGGCGCGGCCCGGCCCTTCGCCGCGTCACGCTCCGCCGCGCGACTTCCTCTTCCGTCTGTCGTCCGCCGCGGCGCGGCAAGCCGCCCCTAGTCCCAAGCCGGAGAGCAGCATCGCTCCCAGCCAAAGCCCCGGCTTCGACGGCGCGCCGGTCTGCGGCACGTCCAGGCGCACGTTCACGAAGGACGCCTCGGCGGTCTCGCCTGCGGCGACGGCGCCGGTCCCGCCCTGCGACTCGACGGAATAGTCCGGATCTTCCCGCTCGGTCACCGCATAACGCGTTCCCGCCGGAAGCCCCGCGATCTCGATGAACTCGCCGTGCCCCAGCCAGACGTTCTGCCCGCTGGACAGGGTCCCGGACCGGCTGCCGGAATACGGATAAGCTCCCGGCGCGTCGAAGGTCACGGTGAAGCAGAACGCTTTGCCGCCGTCCTCCGGCCCGCCGCGCACGGTCTTTCGGATCCGCAGGCCGCCGGTCTCGTACCGGTTGACAAAGTCCAGCGCCGCGATCTCCGCACCGGCGGTCTCGGCCCGCAGGACGCCGCTCCCGTCGTCCGTCACCGTGACGGTGAAGCCGTAGACGCGCTCGTCAAAGGTCACCCCAGCCGCGCCGGCCGCAAGCTCGCGGACCGTATACGCATAAGTCCCCGGCGCGTCGTAGCAGAGCGGCGCGAACCGGTAGGGCCCTGCGCCGCGGACCGTCGCCGAGTCGACGACGGTCTCCCCCTCGCGCAGCTCGAAGGTGAACACCGGCGGCTCGCAGCCGTCCGGCCACCCGGCAAAGGTCTTGGTCCCGCCCAGCGTCACTTCGGCGCTCGCCGCGCGATAGACGTTTGCAAAGTCCAGCGCCGCGCCGCCGTTTTCGGCGACGCGGCCCCGGAATGGCCGTCGTTTTTTCGATCATTCCGCGCGGATCGCTTCAGTCCCGCACCAGACGCGGCGTAAAGTCCGCCCCGTCCGCCGAGATACACTCATAGCGCACGCCGTCGGCCTCGCCGCGGAACGCGCCGCCCAGCGAAGGGCCGTGCAGATGGCCGTAATAGCACCGCCGAACGCCGAACTCGGACAGGATCGCCCGGATCTCCGGGCAGTCGAAGCCGCGGCCCACGGGCGGATAGTGCAGAAAACAGACCCGGCGGTCCGGATGCTCCGCCGCGGCCAGACTGGCCCGCAGGCGGCCCAGCTCTCTGGCGTAGACCGTGCCCTCCTCCGCCGCTTCCGGGCACCAGCCGCGGGTGCCGCACAGCGACAGCCCGTCAGCGGTCACGCTGGCGTTGTGGAGAAAATCGACGCCGCCGATCCCCTTTTCCGCCAAAAACCGGCGCATCTTGGACAGGCCGGTCCAGTAATAGTCGTGATTGCCCTTCAAAAGCAGCTTTCGGCCGGGAAGAGCGGCCAGCCAGCGAAAATCCGGCTCCGCCTCGTCCAGATCCATGGCCCAGCACAGGTCGCCCGCCACCACGACGGTGTCCTCCGGCCCCACCAGACGGGTCCAGTTCCGCTCGATGCGCCGCGTATAGTCCCGCCACGCGTCTCCGAAGATCTCCATGGACCGGTCCCGCCCGAAGGGCAGGTGCAGGTCCCCCAGCGCGTAGACCGCCATGCCGCTCAGACGGCGCTCTCCGCGGCCGCCGCCATCTCCCCGGCGGCGATGCGCGCGGTGAACCGCTTCTCCCGCCGGTCCAGTCCGTCCAGAGGTGCGGGAACGGCGAGCCCCGTGCGGGCGGCGAGACGCGACAGCTCTTCCACGCCGCCGGGCGCGGTCGGACGGTCTGCGGCGCCGTCCAGCGCCGCGTTGACGTCCGCGGCGAATTTGAAGGGGCTGGCCGTGGACGCCACCACGGTGAGCCGCGCTGTTTT
>JAEERN010000026.1 GCA_016285815.1 Clostridiales bacterium | reverse complement strand
GCGGTCTGCGTGGCGGCGGCCTGGGCCGCCGGCGCGGCGTTCCTGGCGACGGTGGTGTCGTCGGTGGACCGCGTGACCGCCGCGGCCCGGGAGATCGCGGCGGGAAACTACGGCGCCGGCCCGGCGAAACGGCGGGACGACGAGATCGGCGAGCTGGCCGAGGCGCTGGACGGGGTGTCCGCTGAGATCGAGCGCAGCGAGAAGGTGAAAAACGACTTCATCTCCTCGGTCTCTCACGAGCTGCGCACGCCGCTGACCGCCATCAGCGGCTGGGCCGAAACGCTGGCCGCGGACGTGACGGATCCGGACAGCCTCGAGGCGAAGGGGCTGGAGACCATCCGGAAGGAGAGCGGCCGGCTGGGCGGCATCGTGGAGGAGCTGCTGGACTTTTCCAAGCTGGGCGCGGGCCACGAGGTGCTGAACCGCACGGCGTTCGACCTGAACGCCGAGCTGGCCGAGACCATTTTCATGATGGAACAGCGGCTGGCGCAGGACGGCGTCCACGTGGTCTATACCGACGCCACGGGGGACGCGCCCGTCTGGGGTGACCGCCAGAGGATCCGGCAGGTGTTCGTGAACCTGCTGGACAACGCCCGGGGCTTTTCCAAGCCGGGCGACGCGGTGGACGTGACCATCGAGGAGAGCGGCCGGACGGGGTTCGTCGCCGTCCGGGTCCGGGACCACGGGCCCGGCATCGCGCCGGAGGATCTGCCCCACGTCAAGGAAAAATTTTACAAGGGAAAGAATTCGCGGCAGGGAAGCGGCATCGGTCTGGCGCTGAGCGACGAGATCGTCGCGCTTCACGGGGGGACGCTGACCATCCAGAGCCCGCCGGGCGAGGGGGTCACCGCCACCGTCGAGCTGCCGCTGTACGAGAGATGACACATCGGGGAAAGGACCGTTGAAGACCATGGCAAAGCGCGAAGGGTACGAAAAAAACGCGAAAAAGACCACCATCGGCGGACAGGCGCTGATCGAGGGCATCTATATGCGGGGGCCGGACAAGACGGCCACGGTGGTGCGCCGGCCGGACGGCAGCCACGTCGTCCGGGAAAAGGACTACGTTCCGGCGAAAAAGAAGTGTCCGATCTTCGGATGGCCCTTCATCCGGGGGATCTTCGTCTTCGGCGCGTCCATTAAGGACGGCGTGGCCGAGCTGCTGTGGTCCGCCGAGCAGAGCGGCGAGGCGGCCGAGACCGAGCCCACGAAGCTGGACCGCTGGGTCGAGGAAAAGGTGGGCGCCCGGCGGGCGGAAAAGGCCATGATGGGGTTTGCCGTGGCGCTGGGGATCCTGATGCCCATCGCGCTGTTCATCCTGCTGCCGACGCTGCTGTCGGCGGTGTTCGACTTCACCGGGCACCCGTGGCTCCGCAGCCTGGCCGAGGGCGTGCTGCGCATGGGGATCTTCGTGCTGTTCATCTTCCTGACGTCGCGCATGAAGGACATGAAGCGGGTCTACGGCTTCCACGGGGCCGAGCACAAGAGCATCCACTGCTATGAGGCCGGCGAGGAGCTGACGGTGGAAAACGTCCGCCGCCACACGAGGAAGCACCCCCGCTGCGGCACCAGCTTCCTGTTCGTCGTGGTGCTGATCTCCATCATCGTCTTCTCCTTCGTGCGGGTCGAGGTGTGGTTCCCCGCCGTGACGGCCAAAGCGGCGCTGACGCTGATCCGGCTGGCGTCCCGGCTGGTGCTGCTGCCGGTGGTCCTGAACGTGAGCTACGAGTTCAACCGGCTGGTGGGCCGGTACGACAATTGGCTGACCGTGGCCCTGCGCTGGCCGGGACTCGCCATGCAGTCCATGACCACCCGGGAGCCGGACGACGAGATGATCGCCGTCGCCATCGACGCGCTGTCCCGGGTCATCCCTGAACAGGGGGGAGACGAGTGGTGATCGCCGCGCTCCGGGAGCGGTTCCGGAGCGCGCTTTCCGAAATGGGGCTCTCGCCGGAGTCGGCGGCGCTGGAATCGCGGGAGCTGGCCTGCTTTTGCGCCGGGATCCCGCGGGAGCGGTATCTGCTGTGCGCCGGGGACGAGGCGGCGCCCGTCCGGGACCCCGAGGCGCTGTTGGCCCGGCGCCGGGCGGGGGAGCCGCTGGCGTATCTGCTCGGCGAGTGGGACTTCGGCGGGCTGACGCTGGGAACGGACCGGCGGGCCCTGATCCCGCGGGACGACAGCGAGGCCGTGCTGGCGCTGTTTCTGGACGAGCTGCCGCGGCGGCCCGGTCTGCGGCTGGCGGACCTGTGCG
>JAEERN010000025.1 GCA_016285815.1 Clostridiales bacterium | reverse complement strand
CCCCGGTTCTCCGAGGACACGCCGCGCGGGATCTTTTTCGCGGAGCACGATATCCTTTTCTGCGTGCCGTATCTCGATCCATGGAACTGGATGAATCCGTTCGCGGTCAGGGAAACGGACGCGATCTTAGGTGCGATCGAGGAAAAATTCGGGGTCACAGATCTTCCGTTCGTCTCGTCCGGCGGCAGCATGGGCGGGCTCTCCTGCCTTGTCTACGCGTGCCGCGCCAGGCGGAAGCCCGTCGCCGTCGTTGCCAACTGCCCCGTGTGTGATCTGCCCTATCACTACACGGAACGCCCCGATCTGCCCCGTACCCTTTGCGCGGCGTTCGAAACGACAGACGCGGAAGAGCTGTCAGCGCGCATGAAAAAAAGCTCTCCGCTCCATCTTGCCCTTTCGCGGGAGATCCCCCCGATCCCCTGTTCGATCTTCCACTGCACCGCCGACGAAGCGGTCGACAAGAAAAAGCACTCCGACCGTCTTGTCGATGCGCTCCGCCGCTATATGCCGGTCGACTATTACGCCGTTCCCGACCGCAGACACTGTGATCTCGGAGAGGAGATGCAGGCGAAATACGAGGCCTGTATCCTGAACGCATTTCCGGATCGGACGGCGTGATCGGGGCCGGTATTATTTTCGCTGGGGGGTTGACTTCTGTCCCGGTCTGCGGTATCCTGCTACCGGGATAGGGTTCTCCATTCCTGCCCTTTCGGGCGGTACCGTCGGCATGTAAAGTCCGCCGGGTGGAGGGCTCTGTTTTTTCCGCGCGGCAGCTGAAAAAGAAGTCCGCTGCGCGCGGGTCAGCTCGGACGCGCCGGAACCGGCTGTTCGGTCGGAGGAAAAAAGTTTTCTCTGGCCGAGGAAAACGTCAGCGACCTTAGTAGGAGGTACCGCAAATGAAAATCAGGGAATCTCGTTTTCTGGTGGAAATAAACGGACTTCTGATAGGGTTGAACGCGGAACAGCTGGAAGAATACATCGAATCTTTAGAGAACGAAAAGACTATCGAGCAGAAGACCGAGAAACCTATGCAAAATACGTCCGGAATTTCAGGACGATAGTTCGAATTATTTTGAACTTTTCCCCGTTTCGCTTTTTCAAAAAAAGCTCTTGACAAATCCCCCCGGCCGTATTATAATATCATTCGTGTTCCGCGTCGGCGGAACGCGCATCCCCATCTGCGGTCATGGCGGAACTGGTAGACGCGTACGTTTGAGGGGCGTATGGCAATGCCATCCGGGTTCAAGTCCCGGTGACCGCATAGCGCCGCGGGCGATTTCTCGCCCGCGGCGTTTTTGTGCTTTTTTCCGTCTGCCGCCCGCTCTCCGTTCCCGTCCGGGGACCGCGGTCCTATCTTTTCCCGGTCATGCTGATGACCGAATAGATCCCCATGGCCACGGCGACGACGAACCCGATCAGCGCCGCCAGCGGGATCCCGTAGGTCTTCGGCTGAAGGTCCGCCGAGCACAGCATGCAGCTGCCGATGAAGAGGACGCAGGCGAACACGGCGACGACCACGCTTCTGACCGTCGCCCCCAGCTTGGCCAGAAGGTCGTCGTATCCCGTCAGCTCGAAACCGATCTTCATGCGGCCCTTGGACAGGTTGCGCAGCACGCTGAACGCCAGCGACGGCAGCTTGACCGTCTTCAGACCCGTCACGGCCAGCGATTCCACCGCGCTGGTGAGCTGTTCCCTCCAATCGAGCTCTTCCCGCGCCCGCCGGAGCATCTTCTTCGTCAGAAAGTCGAAGAGGTTCAGCTCGGGGCAGAAGGTCTCCAGCACGCCCTCGATGGTCACCAGCGACCGGATGAGCATGGTGTACTCCCCCGGCACGGCGATCCTGTGGGCCGCCAGCAGCGCGGTCATGTCCGTTAGCAGCGCGCCGACGTCGATGTCTGTGAGCTTTTTGGCCGACATATACCGGTCGATCATGCCCTCCACGTCGTCCATCAGCCGCGCCTTGTTGATCTTTTCCCGCGGGCGTCCCAGCGTCAGGGCGGCGTTCGTGAGCTGCTCCACGTCTTTCTGCACCAGCGCGAAGACCACGTCCTGAAGCGTGGAGACGCTCTTGCCGCTGATGTGGCCGATCATGCCGAAGTCGATCCAATAGGGAACGCCGCCGCTGATCATGATGTTGCCCTGGTGCGGATCGCCGTGGAAAACGCCGACGTCCAGCACCTGGTGCAGATAGTTTTCAACGATGGCCTTGCCGATCTCGACCCGGTCGTAGCCGTCCGCCTCGACCCGCTCTTTCTTCGCGATGGAATAGCCGTCCACGAAGGTCATGGTCAGGATCCGCTCCGTGGTCAGCTCGTCGACGATGACCGGACAGCTGACCCTGGTCTCGTCCTCGATGCAGAGTTCCCGGAACCGGCGGGTGTTCTCGGCCTCGATGCGAAAGTCCAGCTCGTCCTCCGTGACCTTTTCCAGCTCTTCCACCACGGATTTCAGATCCACCGCGCCGCTGTCCTCCGACACGGCGACGTTCACGGCCCCCGCCAGCTTTTTCAGCAGCACGAAGTCCTTGCGCATCATGTCGGCGACCTGCGGCCGCTGGACCTTCGTCACGACTCTGGTCCCGTCCAGAAGCACCCCGTAGTGCGCCTGGGCGATCGAAGCGGACCCCAGCGGCTCGTCCCGGAACTCGGCGTAGATCTCTTCGATCTTTTTGCCGGTCTCCTGCTCGATCACCGCCCGCGCCACCGCGGCGTCCAGCGGCTGGACGTCGCTGCGCAGCTTTTCCAACTCCCGGCAATAGCTGTCCGGCAGCATGTCCGTGCGGCTGGACATGATCTGGCCGATCTTCACATAGGTCGGACCCAGGTCCTCCAGCGTCGTGCGGAGCTCTTCCGGCGTGAAGCCGTTGGTGTAAAAGTTGTGCTTGGCGAAGACCCCCACGATCTGCGCGGTGCGGGTCCTGCTCCGGATCCGCTTTCCGGTCGCCGCGCGGCCCTGCCGGTCGGAACGGTCCCGCTTCATCGGATCGCCTCCTCTCCGTCCGCCGTCCGGATCGGCCAGATCCAGATCAGGCGGACCGCGCTGACCCCGGCGGAGTAAAGCAGCGTCCCGCCGACGATCTTGACGAAGGCCTCGGTCGAGTCCGTCCAGGGATTCCAGAAGATAAAGCCGCCGAAGACCACCAGAAGGGCGGAAAGAACAATCAGGATCCACCAGGCCTTCCGGCCGGAGCGCCGGGCAAAGAGGATCGCGTGGCAGACGCCGTAGACGCCCAGCAGGATCGGCAGGACCCCGACCGCCCACGACAGCAGCGAGAGCAGCAGCCCTTCGAACAGGAAGAACGCCAGCGCCCACGCCCCCGCCAAAAGGCCCAGCGTCAGCTTGATATAGCTCATCAGCGTCTTGCGCTCGCCGATGAACGAGAAGACGGAAAGGGCCAGCACGATGGAAAGCGCGAACCCCGTGAGGAAGTTCAGAAAGGAAAAGTACCCCTCCGGAAGCATCAGCAGGACCGCGCCGATGAACATCAAAACCACCGTGCTCATCAAGACGCTCCGCTTGATCTTGTCAAGGCTCTGGAACAGCATGCGTATGTCTCCTTCTTTTCCGGCGCGGCGGCCGGCATTTCCGTCCTTTATTATAGCACGCCTCCGCCGCACCGCGCAAGCGCCGGATCCGCTTTTTCGCCGCGGCCGGCAGTCCAGCGCCGGCCGGAGACCGCCGGCCGCCGTTCCCGGTCGAAAAAGGGCCGCCATGCGGGCGCGGGTCCATTTTTTTCTTGATTTATCGGCGGAACTGTGTTATAATGTTCGGCGGATCGCGGCAGCCGGGCCGAAAGCGGGAGGTCTGCGGTCCCGAAAACGGCCGCCGGGCGCGTTTTTCCCTCTGCCGCCGTCTTCGCTTTGGTGCGTCCCTTTGTTCAAAGAGCACGCCGCCGGCGTGCTCTTTTCATGGCGCGGCCCCGCCGCCGCGCCGCTTTTCACTCTCCGATCGGAAAGGATCTGTTGCCCCTTGATCAGAAACGACCTTCGAAACATCGCCATCATCGCCCACGTGGACCACGGCAAGACCACGCTGGTGGACGAGATGCTCAAACAGTGCGGCGTGTTCCGCGACAATCAGGCCGTCGCCGACCGCGTCATGGACTCCGGCGATCTGGAGCGCGAGCGCGGCATCACCATCCTGGCCAAAAACACCGCCGTCACCTACAACGGCGTCAAGCTGAACATCGTCGACACGCCGGGACACGCCGACTTCGGCGGCGAGGTGGAGCGGATCCTCAAGATGGTCAACGGCGTTCTGCTGCTGGTGGACGCCTACGAGGGCCCCATGCCCCAGACCCGCTTCGTGCTCCAGCGCGCGCTGGAGCTGAAGCTCAAGGTCGTCATCGTGGTCAACAAGGTGGACCGGCCCGACGCCCGCCCCGAAGAGGTGGTGGACGAGATCCTCGAGCTGCTGTTCGATCTGGACGCCACGGACGAACAACTGGATTCGCCTGTCATCTTCGCCTCGGCCCGGGCCGGCACGGCGTCCCTCTCCTGCTATGAGCCGGGCACCGACCTGCGCCCGCTGCTGGACACCATCCTGTCCCACATCCCCGCCCCCGAGGGCGACGAGACCGCTCCGCTGCAGATGCTGGTCTCCTCCATCGACTACAACGACTATGTGGGCCGCATCGCCATCGGCCGCGTGGAGAGCGGCGTCCTGCGCCAGGGCGCGGACACGGTCCTGACCGACTGGCACCAGCTGCGCCCCGTCCGCCGGGCCCACGTCGCCAACCTTTACACCATCGAGGGCCTCAAGCGCGTTCCGGTCGCCGAGGCGTTCCCCGGCGACATCGTCGCCCTGTCCGGCGTCGAGGACGTGAACATCGGAGACACCATCTGCGCCCCCGAACGCCCCGAGCCCCTGCCCTTCGTCAAGATCTCCGAGCCCACCGTGGAAATGACTTTCCAGGTCAACAACTCCCCCTTCGCGGGCCGCGAGGGGAAATACGTCACCTCCCGCAACCTGCGGGACCGCCTCATGCGCGAGCTTTTGAAGGACGTTTCGCTGCGCGTGGAAGAGACGGACTCCACCGACGCGTTCCGCGTGCTGGGCCGCGGCGAGATGCACCTGTCCATCCTCATCGAGACCATGCGCCGCGAAGGGTATGAGTTCGCCGTCGGCGCGCCGCACGTCCTGCTTCAGAAAAACGAGGCCGGCGAGATCTGCGAGCCCTTTGAGCACGTCGTGGCCGACGTGCCCGAGGCCTCGGTGGGCAACGTCATGGAAAAGCTGGGCGCCCGCAAGGGCGAGCTGATCAAGATGACGCCGGTGGGCTCCCGGATGCGGCTGGAATTCATTGTCCCCTCCCGGGGGCTGTTCGGCTATCGCAGCGAGTTCCTGACCGACACCCGCGGCGAGGGCATCCTGAACACCGTCTTCCACGGCTACGCCCCCTATAAGGGCGAGCTGGCCTCCCGCTCGGTGGGCTCTCTGGTGGCCTTCGAAGCGGGCGAATCCATCACCTACGGCCTGTTCAACGCCCAGGAGCGCGGCCAGCTCTTCATCGGCCCCGGCGTTCCCGTCTACGGCGGCATGGTGGTTGGCTCGTCCCCCAAGGGCGAGGACATCGTCGTCAACGTCTGCAAGCGCAAGCACGCCACCAACATGCGCGCCAGCGGCAGCGACGAGGCCCTTCGGCTGGTCCCGCCCCGGATCCTGAGCCTGGAGCAGTGCCTGGAATTCCTGGCCGAGGACGAGCTTCTCGAGGTGACGCCCCAGAGCCTTCGCATTCGCAAGACCGAGCTGGACCACGGCGTCCGCGCCGCGGCGCTGTCCAAAAAGCGGGCCGCCGCCAGACAGGAGTGACCGATATGCCGTTCTACACCTTCGTCTGCAATTCCTGCGGCAAGCAGTTCGAGGTCCGCTGTTCCGTGGCCGAAAAGGACAGCGGCAGCGTCGTCTGCCCCGGCTGCGGCGCCAACGAGCTGGACCGTGTGTTCCAGGGGTTCTCCGTTGCGGTGAAGTCCCCGTCGCCCTCCTGCGGACAGGAAAGCGCCTGCCCCCGCGCCGCCGCCTGCGGCGGCTGCTGCGGCAGACAGGCGTGAAGCGGGCCTCTCTCTCCTCTTGCTTTAAAACGAGCCCCGCGCCGGGACCGGCGCGGGGCTCTTCTTTTTTCCTGGCGTCACAGGGCCTTTTCCAGCGTCCAGGGCACGCCCGGCGCCGGGCGGATCCGGCTCTCGTCCACCAGCGAGAACGAGTCCCGGTCCACATACAGGGCAAAGCTCTCGTGGCCCTTCATCACCGTGGCGGGCACCAGAGCGTTCGCATCCTGCTCCAGCGTCTTGCGGACGGCCTCGGCCTTGACGGGGAAAGGCACCGCCGAAAGGATGTGGCGGCACTGGAGGATCTGCCAGACCGTCATGGAGATGGCCTGCCGCGGCACGCTGTCCGGATCGGGGAACCACCCCTCGCCCACCTGCTGGCGCTTGCAGGTGTCGTTCAGGTCGACGACGATGTACGCCTCGCGCGTGTCAAGGTCGGCCGGCGGGTCGTTGAAGGCGATGTGGCCGTTCTCGCCGATGCCGATCAGGCCCAGATCGATGGGCGCCTCCCGCAGAGCCGCGGTCAGCGCGGGGATCCCCTCCGGCGTACCGTCCACGAGATACGCCTTTCCGGGGTGCACGACGTTGATGAACCGTTCGCGCAGGTATTTGCGGAAGCTGGCCGGGTGGGTGTCCGGAAGGGCCACATACTCGTCCAGATGGAACATGGTGACGCGCGCCCAGTCGACGTCCTTTTTGACCAGCGCGGCCAGCGTCGTGAACTGCGACGCGCCGGTGGACAGGACGATCCGGGCTTCGCCCTTGGCGTCGATGGCCTCGCAGATGCGCCGGGCCGCGTATTCCGCCGCGGCCGCGCCGAGGCTCTCCGGATCTCTGCTGACGACGATCTTCATACCGACTCTCTCCAATCTCTTTCCAAAAAGCTCCGGTCCGGCCCGCGGCCGTCCGGTCTGTCTCCATCTTATCACACCGGCACGCTCTTTGTCAACCGGAATCTCGCCGCCGGTCTTGACTTTCTTCCGGCCTTGTGGTATCGTAGACCTCAGAAACGCGCCGCCGTGCGGCGCGCCGGGAGGAACGGGACCATGACCATCAAGATCGTCAACGGACGCGTCGTCCGCGACAGACTCTGCGCCGGACAGAGCGTCTATCTGAAGAACGGAAAGATCCTCGCCGTGACCGGGGAAGAGCTCCCCTTCGACCGCGTCGTCGACGCGGAGGGCTGCTTCGTCGCCCCCGGCTTCATCGACCTGCACGTCCACGGCGGCGGCGGGGCCGACTTCATGGACGGCGGCGTCGAGCCGGTGGTCACGGCCGCCGCCGCCCATCTGGCCCACGGCACCACGACGCTGTTCCCCACCACGCTGGCCTCCAGCTTTTCCGTCCTGCGCGAGTCCCTGCTGGACGTCCGCATGGCGGCCGCCCTTTCGGCGGACCCCTCGGGGCCGCGCCTGCCCCACATCCCGGGCGCCCATCTGGAGGGGCCCTATTTCTCCCCCGCCCAGGCCGGGGCGCAGAACCCCGCCTATATCACGCCGCCGGTCCCGGCAGACTACGGCGCGATTCTGGAAGAGTTCGGCCCCTTCATCCGCCGCTGGAGCTACGCGCCCGAGCTGCCCGGCGCCGACGAGTTCCTCGACGCGCTGAACGCCAACGGCACCGTTCCCGCCGTGGGCCACAGCGACGCGGCCTATCCCGACGTCAAGCGCGCCTGCGACCGCGGCTGCCGGCTGGCCACGCACCTCTATTCCGGCATGTCCACCATCACCCGCCGGGGCGGGTATCGCATCCCCGGCGTTCTGGAATCCGCCTATCTGCTAGACGAGATGGACGTCGAGCTCATCGCAGACGGCTGTCACCTGCCCGCCGAGCTGCTGCGGCTGGCCGTCAAGGTCAAGGGGCCGCACCGGGTCTGTCTCATCACCGACGCCATGCGCGGCGCGGGCATGCCGGAGGGACCCTCCATGCTGGGCCGCAAGAGCGAATGCACCCCCTGCGTCATCGAGGACGGCGTCGCCAAAATGACCGACCGCTCCGGCTTCGCCGGCAGCGTCGCCACCGCAGACCGGCTGGTGCGGACCATGGTGAACGCCGGCGTCTCGCTGACCGACGCGGTGACCATGATGACCGCCACCCCCGCCCGGGTCATGGGCCTGTCCCGCAAGGGCCGGCTGGAGCCCGGCTTCGACGCGGACGTCGTCCTGTTCGACGAAGACGTCCGGATCCGTCAGGTCCTCCTGTCCGGCGACAGCGAAGGCTGACCCCCCGCCCCTTTCCCCGCAAAACACGTTCCCGCGCGGCCCCGGAGCTCTCCGGGGCCGCTTTTTTCCGCGCCGGAGCGCCCGCGGCCCGCGCGCAAAAAAGCTCCGGGGATCCCGAATGGGGATCCCCGGAGCGGGAACGCTTTTCACAGAGCGTCCGGCTTACTTTTTGAACAGCCCGTAGCCGCTGTTCTCCGGATACATCTGAACGTGCTGGTAGTTGGAGCCGCCGTACGGACCGGAGGCGTTGTTCTGGAGGTAGACGTACATCTCCTTCATGGTCACAATGCCGTTCCCGTTGGAGTCCGCATTGCCGCGGGCCCCCTCGGCGAACCAATAGGGGAAGTAGTTGTAGCTGGTGGTGTCGTCGCCGGTCTCACGGCCCCAGCTGCTCTCCATGTGGGCCGCCGCCGTGAGCACGTAGAACTTGGAATTGCGGAACTCGCCCGTGTTCGCGACCGGCTCGCCGTCGTCCGGAACATACTCGTCCGCCGCCGC
This sequence comes from Clostridiales bacterium, assembly GCA_016285815.1. GTDB lineage: Bacteria > Bacillota > Clostridia > Oscillospirales > QAMX01 > SIG499. The sequence continues at coordinate 9,309 of JAEERN010000025.1, read as the reverse complement.
GAAGGCCTCGACGGCCGAGGCGCCGAACAGGTCGGCCGCTTCTTCTTCGCTGAGGCTGCCGACGACCTCGCCGTTGGACACGACGGCCGCGCCCGAGCCGCAGGAGCCCAGCAGGACGATGACCTTGCCCGGCACTTCCTTCAGCCAGCCGGCCAGCGCGCCCATGGTCAGATGCTCGTCATAGCCATTTCCGGTGTCGATGGTCAGCATGGCGCCGGCATAGCTGCCGCTTTCGATGCTGACGACGCCGTGGGTGGCCAGGAAGAACAGCGAGACGTCGTTGCTGTCCGCGTCCGCAAAGGTGCTGGCGATGGCGCTTCGGATCCCGGCGTTGGACAGGTCGTACTTGCCGGTGATGGAATAGGGGTTGCCCTTGGCGCCCTTCACGCTCTTCAGCGCGGCCGTCATGAGCTTCACGTCGCCCCGGTTGCGGACGGCCGTGTCCGTACTGTAATAATTGACCTCGCCCACCAGCAGCGCGCGGTACTTCACCAGGTTCACCTTCAGCGTGATGACCTTGGAATAGACCGTCCCGCCGGCGTTGGTCACCTTGCAGCGGAACTGATACCCGTTCCGGTTCCCGAGGGCCTTCAGGGTGATCAGGTTCGTCGTGGCGTCGGCCGGGGTCCAGCTCTTCCACGAGTCGCTGCTGGACTTGCGGTACTGCCACTGATACTTCAGCTTGCTGCCGGTGGCGTTGACCTTGAACTTCACGGTCTCGTCCTGCTTGACCGTCTTGGTCGCGGACTGGGACGTGATGACCGGCTTGGCCAGCACGGTCAGCGTGATGACCTTGGAACAGACCGTGCCGCCGGCGTTGGTCACCTTGCAGCGGAACTGATACCCGTTCCGGGCCACGGTGGCCTTGAGCTTGATCAGCTCGGTGGTCGCGTCGGCCGGAGTCCAGCTCTTCCAGGAATCAGTGGCGGACTTGCGGTACTGCCACTGATACTTCAGCTTTTCGCCCTCGGCGTTGACCTTGAACTTGACGATCTCGTCCTGCTTGACGGACTTGGACGCGGATTGGGACGTGATGACCGGCTTTTTCAGAACGGTCAGCGTCATGACCTTGGAATAGACCGTGCCGCCGGCGTTGGTCACCTTGCAGCGGAACTGATAGCCGTTCCGGCCCGCCAGCGCCTTGAAGGTGATCATCTCTGTGGTGGCGTCGGCCGGAGTCCAGCTCTTCCACGAGTCGGAGGCGGACTTGCGGTACTGCCACTGATACTTCAGCTTTTCGCCCTCGGCGTTGACCTTGAGCTTGACGATGGTGTCCTGCTTGGCCGTCTTGGACGCGGACTGGGACGTGATCGTCGGCTTGACCTGCACAGTCAGCGTGATGACCTTGGAATAGACCGTCCCGCCGGAGCTGGTCACCTTGCAGCGGTACTGGCAGCCGTCGCGGCCCGCCGTGGCCGTGACGGTGATGGTGCTGGTCCTCGCGCCGGAGGCCGTGCTGTCGGTCCATGCGGTCGCGCCGGCCTTGCGGTACTGCCACTGGTATTTCAGGCTGTCGCCCGTGGCGTTGACCTTGAACTTCACCGTGGCGTCCTGCGCCGCGGTCTTGGAGGCGGACTGAGACGTGATGACCGGCTTGGTCAGCACGTTCAGCGTCATGACCTTGGAATAGATGGTCCCGCCGCTGTTGGTCACCTTGCAGCGATACTGGCAGCCGTTGCGGCCCGCCGTAGCCTTGACCGAGATGGTGTTGGTCGTCGCGCCGGAGGCCGTGCTGTCGGACCACGCGGAGGCGCCGGCCTTGCGGTACTGCCACTGATACTTCAGACCGCTGCCGGAGACGTTGACCTTGAAGCTGACCGTCGTGTCTTCCTTGACGGTCTTGGACTCAGACTGCGAGGTGACGACCGGCTTTTTCAGCACGGTAAGCGTCATGGCCTTGGAATAGACCGTCCCGCCGCCGTTGGTCACTTTGCAGCGGAACTGATAGCCGCTGCGGGCCGCGATCGCCTTGACCGAGATCAGCTCCGTCTTGGCGTCGTCGGGCCACCAGCTCGCCCACGAGCCGCTGGAGGACGTGCGGTACTGCCACTGATACTTCAGGCTGGAGCCGGTGGCGTTGACCTTGAACTTCGCCGTCTCGTCCTCCTTGACCGATTTTGACTCGGACTGAGACGTGATGGCCGGCTTGGCCGCATTGGCGGCCGCTTCGGCCGATTCCTCCTCTTCCCCGTTCCCGACGGTCCACGCCAGCTCGTCGAGCTCAGGAGCCGCGGCGGCCTCTTCGGCCGCAGGCGCCTGCGCGAGCGTTCCCGGAACCAGCGAGAAGCAGAGGCAGAGGCACAAGAGAGCAGATAAGACACGCTTCATTTTCCTTTTCCTCTTCCCTGTCACACCATGATCCTTCGCCGTATACACGGCTTTCCATACTATGTATATGATACACTTTTCGGGTCCGAAGGTCAAGGGGGATTTGGCCGGCCGCGGCGTTTTTTTCTAAATTTTTCCGCCTGCTCCCCGGCCCGGACGCGCAAAGCGGCGGGCCCGGAGAAGGCCCGGGCCCGCCGCGGATCGGAGGAAAAGTCGGCTCTCTATTTTTCGGTCAGGCCGGCCTTGTCGCAGAGCGCCAGAACGTCCTGTCCCGGCTTTTTGTCCGCCAGCGAGACGATCACCGCCGCCAGCAGACCGACCGCAAAGCCCGGGATGATCTCGTAGAGCTGGGTGGGCCCCTTGAGGAAGATCATCCAGAGCAGGTCCGCCGCAAAGCCGCCCACGATGCCGGCCACGGCACCCTTGTACGTGAACCGCCGCCAGAACAGCGACAGCAGGATGACCGGGCCGAAGGCCGCGCCGAAGAAGCCCCAGGCGTTCTCCACCAGACTCATGATGGTGCCGGAATTCGGGTCGGCCGCGATGATCACGGCGGCGGCGGTGATGAGCAGCACCACGCCGCGGCTGACCCAGCTCATCTCCTTGTCCCCCGCCTTTTTGCGGATCAGGGGGCGATAGACGTCGCTGGCGAAGGCCGAGGCCGCCGTCAGCAGCTGCGAGTCCGCCGTGCTCATGGCGGCGGCCAGGATGGCCGACAGCAGGATGCCCGCCAAAAAGCCCGGGAAGATGCGGCGGACCATCTCGATGAACACGAGGCTGGTGTCCTCGACGCCGGTCAAGAACACCTTGCCGATAAGGCCCACGGCCACCGCCGCGCCGAGGATCAGCACCGTCCACGAGACGCCGATGACCCGCGAGCGCTTGACGTCCGCGTCGGACTTGACGGCCATATACCGGATGATGATGTGGGGCATCCCGAAATAGCCCAGCCCCCAGCCCAGGCCGGACAGGATGGTGGCCGCGCTGGTCCAGTCGAGCTTGCCCGTGACCAGCAGGCTCCAGTACCCCTGGGTCACCTCGGGCTCGGCCGCCGTCCAGCTCGGGGCGTTGATTATGAACAGCGCCGCGATGGGAGTGATCAGCAGGGCCGCCAGCATCAGCATCCCCTGCACGAAGTCGGTCCAGCAGACGGCGCTGAAGCCGCCGAGGAAGGTGTAGACGAAGATGATCCCCGCCGCGCCGAACATGGCGATCTTCGGGTCGAGGCCCAGCACCTGGTTGAACAGGGTGCCGCAGGCCTTGATGCTGGACGCCGCATAGATGGAATAGACCACCAGGAACACCGCGGCCGAGACCACCTGGAGCATCTTGGAGGAGCTCAGGAACCGGTTGGTCAGGAACTGGGGCACGGTGATGGAATCCCGCGCCGCCACCGAGAACCGCCGAAGCCGTCCGGCCACCAGGATCCAGCTCAGCGCCGTGCCCACGGCGAGGCCGACGGCGATCCACGCCTGTCCCAGCCCGCTGGCCAGGATCGAGGCCGGAAGCCCCATCAGCACCCACGAGCTCATGTCCGAGGCCCCGGCGCTCAGCGCCGAGACCCACGGTCCCAGCTGGCGGTTGCCGAGGAAATACGCCTTTTCTCCGCCGGAGCGCGTCCGGAAAAAGAAAAACACGCCGATGGCCAGCACCAGCACGAAGTACAGGATAAACGCCAAAAGTTCGGGAATGTTCATTCGAGATCGCCGCCTGTCTGCAATTTAGATCGAATGACAGGATTATAGCGCGTTTTTTTCTCGGGCGCAAGGCCGACGGCCGATTTTTTCCTTGCTTTTTGCCCGGTTTGGCGGTATAATATGCTTGTTTCGTATTTCTGCATCTTATCCATGTTGAATAATCATGTATCAAAGGGAGGCGGTCCTCTGTGGACACCAGGAAATGCCGGCTTCTGGTCCGGGCCGTAGAACTGAACAGTCTGACGCTGGCGGGAAAGGAGCTTTCGCTGACCCAGTCCGGCGCCAGCCGCGCTCTGGCCGAGCTGGAGCGGGAGCTGGGATTCGTTCTGCTGACGCGAAGCCGCGCCGGTGTGCGTCTCACCGCCAACGGCGTGCTGGTTCTGCCGGCCCTTCGGGCCATTCTGGTCGGCGAGGAACGGCTGGGCCAGATCTCGTCCGCCATCCTGGGGCTCGAGACCGGCGTCGTGCGCGTCGGCACCTTTTCCAGCGTGGCGGTCCACTGGCTGCCTGATCTGATCAAGGGCTTTCAGGAGCAGCACCCCGGCATCGAGTTCCGCCTGCTCTCCGGCGACTATCACGACGTGGCGGGCTGGCTGGCGGACGGCTCGGTGGACGTGGGCTTCGTGGCCGACGGCGCGCCGCCGCGGTGCGAGTACAGCCCCCTGCGGGACGACCGGCTCATGCTGATTCTGCCCAAGAACCACCCCTATGCCGACTATCGCCGCCTGTCGCTCCGGTACGTGGAAAACGAGGATTTCATCACCCTGCTCGAGACCTCGGACCAGGACACCCGCCGCGCGCTGGAGGCCGCCGGCATCCGGCCCCGGATCAAGTTCACCACCAAGGACGACTACGCCATCATCTCCATGGTGGAAAAGGGCCTCGGTGTCAGCGTCATGCCCGAGCTTCTGCTGCGCGGCCACACGGGCAAGGTGGCCGCCCTGCCCATCGACCCGCCCGTGAAACGCACCATCGGCATCGCCCTGACCGGCGACGGCCCGGCCGCCCGGCACTTTTTCGACTTCGTCAAGGCGTGGATCCGCCGTGTCCGCTGACTTGACAGGTTCGTTTTTTTCGTGTTATACTGGAATATCCCCACAAATTGAACGGAGGCGCTCTGCTATGACCAACGGACTCGGCACCGATCTCACTTCTCTCGCGTTCCTCTCCAACGCCAGGACCCGCTCGATCAGCCCGGAGAACTTCACCGGCGAAAAGGGCCGGGGCGGCATGGCCGACGAGGGCTGCGGCGCGGCCGCGGCCCGGGATCTTGGCCGCGGCTGGAAGGTCTCGCCCTGCGTCAGCATCCCGCCGCACACCGTGTTCACCATGGCGGACTTCCGCGGCCAGGGCGCGATCAAGCACGTCTGGCTGACGGATTCCTCCGAGCTGTCCCGCTCTCTGATCCTGCGCATCTACTGGGACGACAGCGAGACCCCCTCCGTCGAGGTCCCCGCCTGCGACTTCTTCTGCTGTCCCGACTTCAAGGACTATCGCCAGCTCTCGTCGCTGGCCGTCTGCGTCAACCCCGGCCGGGGCTTCAACTGCTACTGGACGATGCCCTTCCGCAAGGGCTTCCGCATGACCATGGAGAACCTCGCCGACCAGGCCGTCTCGCTCTTTTACCAGATCGACCTCGTCCTGACCGAGCTGCCGCCGGACACGGCTTATTTCCACGCCCAGTTCCGCCGCGTGAACCCCCTGCCCTACAAAGAGGTCTACACCATCCTGGACGGCGTCCGCGGCAAAGGCTCCTACGTCGGCACCTTCCTGTACTGGGGCGTGAACAACAGCGGCTGGTGGGGCGAGGGCGAGATCAAATTCTATCTCGACGGCGACGGCGAATTTCCCACCGTCTGCGGCACCGGCACCGAGGACTATTTCTGCGGCGCCTACAACTTCGACGCCCACGGCCGCTACAACGAGTTCTGCACGCCCTATTCCGGCCTGTCCAAAGTCAGCCGGCCCGACGGACTCTACGCCAGCCAGCAGCGCTTTTCCCTCTACCGCTGGCATGTGACCGATCCCATCTATTTCGACGCCGACCTGCGCGTCACCATCCAGGCCCTCGGCTGGCGCAGCGGCGGCCGCTATCTGCCGCTGCAGGACGACATCTCCTCCGTGGCCTTCTGGTATCAGGACGCGGTCTGCGGCGGGTTCCCGCCTCTGCCGGACCGGGACGGGCTGGAAATCGTCTGATCCGCCCCCGGCGGCGCGGAAAAGGCGGCCCCCGCCAAGGGGCCGCCCCGGAAGAAAGCCGCGCCTCAGGCGACGGCGTATCCGCCCTTTTCCAGCGCCAGCGCGGCGCGGTCGAAATCCTCGTCCCGGACCAGGATATAGTCCGTGTCGAAGGTGGAAACGACGAAGATCCCGATCCCGTTCTCCGCCAGGATCACGGAAAGCCGGGCCAGCACGCCGATCAGGGAAAAGTCCAGCGTGCCCCGGACGCGGAACGCCCGCCAGCCATCCTCCCGCGCGATCGCGCCCGGCGGCACCTCGCCGGCGGGACAGACCAGCGAGACCTCCCGGTCGGTCTTCCCGAGAAAGAAAAATCCCCCGCAGAGTCCGGCCTCCGCCGCGCTTTTCAGCTTGCACACGCTCAGCTCGAGCGTCAGTCTTTCCAGCTCCATCCCGTCCCTCCGCCGCCGCGCCCGTCCCCCGTTTTCGGGGGATCGGACGGTGATGCGGCCAGTATACCACACTTTCCCGCGCCGCGCAAGACCGGGCCGGAGGGGGCGGAGCGGACGGGCGCGGAAAAATTTTTTCTTGCCTGCAATAAAGCGCCCTTTGGCCGCGTTATTTCGTCAAACAGGTGGTGAAACAATGTCTGATCGCAGTGCAGCGGCCGTGCTGGACACGGCTGCCGACGCGCGCGCGCTGGACGGTCTGGTCGCGGAGATCGCCGCCGGCGACCGGGACGCGCTGGCCGCGCTGTACCGCGCGGCCGGTCCGGCGGTCTATGCGTCGGCGCTCTCTCTGTTAAAAAACCGCCAGGACGCGGAAGACGTCCTTCACGACTGCTTCCTGTCGGTCTGGCGCTCGGCGGCCTCTTACCGGCCCGAGGGCAAGGCCATGGCGTGGCTCACGACCATCGCCCGCAACCTCGCCCTGTCCCGTCTCCGCGAGCGCGGCCGGCGCGCGGACTATTCCGACGAGATCGCGCCGGAGGCACCTCCCGGGCTCGACCCGGAGGAAGGGATCCTGCTGGGCGCGTGTCTGAACGACCTGAGCGACGAAGAGCGGCAGATCGTCGTGCTGCACGCGGTCTCGGGCTATAAGCACCGGGAGATCGCCCGGGCGCTCTCCCTGCCCCTGTCCACGGTGCTGTCCAAGTACAGCCGGGCTTTGAAAAAGCTGAAAACCAGTCTTACGAAAGGAGAACGGATATGAAGAACCGCGAGATCGAAGCCAAGCTTTCCTCCGCCTTTGAAAAAGCGACGCCGGACGTTCTGGACCGGATCCTCGGCGATCTGGACGACCGTCCCTCCGCGGCGCCGGAGTCCGCTCCCCTTTCCGGCGAAGCGCCGGTCACGCCCATCCGCCCGGTCTCGTCCCTCGGCCCGCTGCGGCGGCACGTCCGCCTGATCGCGGGGCTCGCCGCGGCGCTGGTCCTCTCCGTCGCCGGGATCCTCGGCGGGATCGGCCTGTCCGGGCGATACGCCGTCTCCTCCACCGTCTCGCTGGACGTGAACCCCAGCATCGAGATCCGGCTCAACCGGAAAGAGCGGGTGCTGGCCGTCAACCCGCTCAACGAGGACGGGCGGACCGTCCTCGGCACCATGGACCTTCGCAACTGCGATCTGGAGCTGGCGGTGAACGCACTGATCGGCTCCATGCTGCGGAACGGCTTTCTGAACGACGACGCCAACACCGTGCTCATCAGCGTCCAGGCCCGAAACGAGGACCAGGCCGCCACGCTTCAGGAGAAGCTGACGGCGGACGTGGACGAGATGCTCGCCTCCGGCGGGTTCCGCGGCGCGGTGCTGAGCCAGACCGTCCGCGAGGACGCGTCCCTGCTCGACAGCGCCGCCGCCTACGACATCTCGACGGGCAAGGCCCAGCTGATCCGGCGGCTTCTGGACGCCAATAGCGAATATACCTTCCGCGATCTCGCCGCCCTTTCCATCAACGAGCTGAACCTTCTGGCCAACAACGAGCTGGACACCGTCACCTCGGTGGGCAAGGCCAGCGAACGGGCCTTTGTCGGCAGCGAGGCGGCCATCGACGCCGCTCTGGCGGACGCGGGCCTGACCCGCGACAAGGTCTCGGCGCTTGCGGCGGAGCACGATCTGGCCGGCGGCTCGCTGGCCTACCGCGTGACCTTCACCCGGTCCGGCGTCACCTATCTCTATCGGATCTTCGCCGTCGAGGGCACCGTCGCCTCGGTCTCCCGGACAGAGGCGGACCTCAGCGGCCCGGGCGGCAAGGGCGGCGACGGGACGCTGGACGACTTCCCGACTCCCGCCGAGACCACGGTCCGTCCCACCGGCACGGTGCGCACGTCCACGGAAACGTCGGCCTCGCCTTCGTCGGAAAGCAGCGACTCCCCGGAGACGCCGGACACCTCCGCTCCGCCCGAAAGCGGCGAGTCTTCCCCGGAGACGCCGGACACCTCCGCTCCGCCTGAGACCGACGAGTCCTCCGGCGGGACCCCGGACACCTCCGCCCCGCCCGAGACCGACGAGTCCTCCGGCGGGACCCCGGACACCTCCGCTCCGCCCGAGACCGACGAGTCCTCCGGCGGGTCCACGGACACCTCCGCTCCGCCTGAGACCGACGAGTCCTCCGGCGGGTCCTGGGACTCCTCCGCCCCGCCCGAGACCGACGAGTCCTCCGGCGGGTCCTCGGACACCTCCGCTCCGCCTGAGACCGGCGAGTCCTCGTCGGACGAAGGCGCCGCCTCGGACGAGCCGCCGGAAACGGAGCCCTCTTCCGACGCTTCCGGCGCCGGGAGCGATACCTCCGATCCGGATGCGACGGGCGAAACGCCCGCGGTCTGAGCCTCTTTTTTCCGTGAAACGCGCGCAGGCCCCGCTCCGCGCAGGGTCTGCCCGTTATCCCCTCACTTTGCCGCCGTCGGCCCCACCTGTCCGACGGCGGCGTTTTTTTGCCTTTTTCGCGAAAAAATCCTGTTCCCGCAGGCTTTTTTCGCGTGGAACGCGATAAAAGGACGCGCCGCCGCGTTAGTGTGTTGAAAGAACGAACAGGAGGAGATCTCCGGATAAAACACCTCAACCTGTCCGTCTGGATCGCCGCCGCTCTGGCCGCGGTGACCCTGGTCCTG
>JAEERN010000156.1 GCA_016285815.1 Clostridiales bacterium | reverse complement strand
CCGGGATCGCCGTCTGCGCCACCGAGGATCTGAGCGAGTGCGTCAAGATCCTGTTCGACCGGAGCTGCGGACGGCTGCTCTTCGATACCACCCGGTGCGCCGCCGAGGGGCGGCCCGCCGTGGAGTACGCGCCGCTGTCGCTGGACCCCGGCGAGGACCTGACGCTGGACGTGTTCGTGGACAGGAGCGTGGTCGAGGTCTTCGCCAACGGCCGGCAGGCCGTCTGCCGCCGGGCCTTCGGCAGCCGCGGCGGCACGGGCGTCTTCCTGCTGGCGCCGGACGGGGCGGACTTCGGCGAGACGGTCTCGTGGGAGGTCGCGCCGACGAACTTCTATTGAGCCGTCCCCGGTCCCGGGCGGAAGCGAGATACTGCAAAAGCCGCCCGCGCGCGTTGAACGCGCGGGCGGCCGTTTCATGCCGGGGGGGGAGAGCGGCGCGGCGCCCGGCGGGGCCGGGGAGAGACCGCGGAGCGCCTATTGCCCTTTTCTCGTGAGGACGGCGCCGACGACCGCCCCGACGAAGGCGAACGGGGCGAGGCGGACGAAGAAGAACTCAAAGGCGTGGAACACCGTGCCGGCGACGGCGGTCTCCGGGTCGCTGAAGTCCCAGTTCAGATAGGGGCTTCCCAGCGCGATCAGACAGCCCGCGATGACCAGAATGACGAGGGCGGCGATCAGGAACGCCCAGTGCAGCGTCCGCCGCTTCGCACGTTTCCTCTGCGCGAGCTGGAGGTTGATCACCTCCAGCTTTTCCGAGATCGCCTTCAGATCGTCCGGCTCTTTCTCCGCGATGGGCTCGCCCAGCAAAGCGCTCACCGGCGTCTCCAAAGCCTCGGAAATGGCGATCAGCATATCGGAATCGGGGACGGACAGGCCCTTTTCCCATTTTGAAACCGTCTGTCGGACGACGTACAGCTTGGCGGCCAGCTCTTCCTGGGAGAGACCTTTCGATTTCCGGACCGCCTTCAGATTTTCGTTCAGCATTTCGACAACCACCTTTCAAAGTCGTTATCCCGATTATACCCGGAGACGCCCGTTGCCGCAAGCAACGCGCGATAACATCCCGCTTTTCGAAGGAGGCGGGCCGCTTTTTCCGGTGCGGCATAAAACCGCGCCGGTCTCAGCGCCGCGCCGGCGGGCGAAAAAAGTGATCCGTCCGGGCGGGGCGGATCACACGGGCTTGCCGGAAGGGGGATGTTACAGGAACATCAGGTGGTTCGCCACCGTGACGCCGGCGGCGCGCATTTTTTCCACGCGGGCCAGCAAGAGCCCCTCGGGGATGGGGGCGGGGGTGGTGAAGGCCCCGTCGAAAATGCTGACGCCGTCGCAGGGGACGACGTCGATATAGCCGAAGAGCTTTTCGGCGGCCTCCAGCGCCACCTTCACGTCGCCGTGGACGCGCACCAGATAGCGGTGGCTGACCTGACGGCAGTCGGCCAGACGGCCGGGAAGGGCCGGGCCCCACTCGATGCGCCGCTCGGCGTTGCCGGGGCGCAGCGTGTCCAGCACGTCCGCCACGACGGCGCTGGCCGTCGGGTATTTCCCCGCGCCGCGGCCGCAGAAGAGAACCTCGTCCACCGAGTCGCCGCGGACAGTGATGCCGTTGAACACGCCGTCGATCCGGGCCAGGGGAGCGCCGTCCGGGATCAGGAACGGGGCCACCGAGATATAGAGCGTCCCGTCGTCGAGCTTCTGGGCGCGGCCCAGGAGCTTGATCCGGCAGCCGAGGGTGTCCGCCAGCGCGATGTCCTCGGCGGCGACCCGGTCGATCCCCTCGATGCGGACGTCGTCCGGCGAGATCTGGGCGCCGAAGGCCAGCGAGGCCAGGATGCAGATCTTGCGGCAGGCGTCGTGCCCCAGCACGTCCGCCGACGGGTCCGCCTCGGCATAGCCGAGGGCCTGGGCCTCTTTCAGCGCCTCGTCGAAGGAGAGCGAGGCGTTGATCATGCGGGTCAGGATATAGTTGGTGGTGCCGTTGAGGATGCCGGTGACCTCGGTGATCTCGTTGGCGGCCAGGCACTGCGCCATGGGGCGGATGATGGGGATGCCGCCGCCGACGCTGGCTTCGAACAGATAGCGGACGCCGTGCTCCCGGGCCAGCGCGAACAGCTCCGTTCCATGGTAAGCCACCAGCTCTTTGTTGGAGGTGACCACATTCTTCCCGGCGGCCAGCGCGCGCCGGGTGAAGTCGCGGGCGATGCGGCGGCCGCCGATGGCCTCGACGACGGTGACGATCTCCGGATCGTCCTCCACCGCGGCGAAATCGTGGACGATCTTGCCGGCGTAGGGGCTGTCCGGAAAATCGCGGACGTCGACGACGGTCTTCACATAGACGGGCGCGCCGACCCGTTGGGCAAACAGCTCGCGGTGCGTCTCGATGACGTCCACCACGCCGCTGCCCACTGTTCCGAATCCCAAAACCGCGATCGCCGCCATGACTGCAAAGCCTCCGCTTCAAAAGATGGAAGTGTGGATATTTTACCACAGCGGCGGGAAAAAGACAAGGGGGTGCCGGGAAGAAAATTCACAATCCATCTTTATTTTTCCGATCCCATGGGGTATAATAAGAAGAAAGAGAAACAGAAAAAGCTTGCGTCGGGAGGTCGAGGCGGAAAATGGAAAAGCCGTCGTTTGAAAAACTGGTGCGCCCGCTGGTCGTTCTGATCTACGTCGCGCTCATCGTTCTGGCGGTCCATGTGTTCGTGAAATACCTCTTTCTGTGGTTCCTGCCGTTTTTCATCGGATTCGTGGTCTCCCGGCCCGCCATCCCGCTGGCGAGGCGCATGACGGAAAAGCTGAAGCTGCGGCGGGGGTTCTCCTCGGCGATCTCGTCCCTGCTCATGGTCCTGGGGGCGCTGGTCCTGGTGGCTGGGCTGGCTTACGTCATCGGCCTGTGGATCGTGCCCTACATCAAGCGGGTCTTCGCCACCCTGTCCGGCACCATGGAACAGCTGACCGCCACCTGGGCCAGCCTGGTGGTGACGCTGGACGACGTGTTCCCGCCCGAGATGTCCAAGGGCATCCAGGACGCCATCGCCTCGCTGCCCACAAAATTCGACCTGATGGGCACCATCGTCAAGCCGGTCATCAACGTGGCGGGCTCGCTGCCCATGATCATCTTTTCCGTGGTGGTCACGCCGCTGTCCGCGTTCTTCTTCACCCGGTACCACGAACCCATCGTCGTCGTGCTGAAGGGCGTGTTCACCGAGTCCTTCTACGAGGCCGCCTCCCGCACCTATCACACCCTGATCTCCAAGCTCTGGGCCTGGCTGAAGGCGCAGGCCATCCTGTGCAGCATCGACTTCGCGGTCATCTTCGCGGGGCTTTTGATCACGGGGGTCGGGAACGCCTTTACCGCCGCCCTGCTCATCTTCGTGATCGACTTCCTGCCCATCCTCGGCAGCGGGCTGGCGCTGATCCCGTGGGCCCTCATCGCTCTGCTCATGGGGAACTATCGCGTCGCCATCGGCGTCGCCATCGTGTACGTTCTGGTGCTGGTGGTGCGCAACTCGCTGGAGCCGCACGTGCTGGGCTCGCAGATCAACATGAACCCCTTCGTCACGCTGTTCAGCATCTACGCGGGCTATCGCCTGTACGGCTTCGTGGGCATGTTCCTGCTGCCGCTGACCGTGCTGGTCGTCATCCAGCTCAACGACTGGGGCTATCTCCACCTCTGGGAAAAGCTGACGCCGGAGCCGGAGGCGGAGACGGCGGTGGGAAAGAAGAGCCGGGTCCGCATCCTGAACGCCGGGATCTTCCGCAAGCTGCGGCGCGAGGACCCCGGGACGCCGGACTCCGCCTCGCAGGACGGTCCCGCCGGCGCGGAGGCGCCGCCGGAAACGGAAGGCGGGCGCGGCGGCCCCGACCGGAAGTGAAAAAACGGCGCAAAGCCTGAAAACGCCGGGGGTTCTACTGTCCGTAGAGCCCCCGGCGCTTCTCTATCCCGCCGCCCGGAGCGGTCTATTCCGCGGCCGGGCCACTTCTATCCGCGCGCGGGACAGAAGTGGAGACGCGCGGCGGGGGAATAGGTTTTCTTTTTCGCCGGATCGGGGTATCATGGTCTTGCCGGGCCGGAGAGAGAAAAAACCGCCCCCCTCGCGGGGGCGGCGGCCCGGCGATTCCAGCGGCGCGGGGCGCCGCGGACACGGCGGAGGTTTCTATGGACAAGATCTGGCTTTTCGGAGATTCCGTCCTGAAGGGCGTGATGTTCTCGGCAGAAAAGAAAGCATATTCGCTTTACAAACGGGACCTGGGTCTGGGCGAAGGGCAGACGGTGGTGAACCGAGCCGCCTTCGGCGCCACGGCCCCGAAGGTCCGCGCCGAGCTGGAGCGCTCGCTTCCCGAGGACGCGTCCGGCGACCGGGTGATCCTGTCCTTCGGCGGGAACGACTCGGACTTCGACTGGAGAAAGGTCTCGGCGGCGCCGGAGAAAGAGCACTCGCCCCGGGTCCCGGCGGAGGTCTTCGCCGGGATCCTGCGCGGCTGTGTGGAGACGGTCCGGCGCCGCGGCGCCGAGGTGTTTGTGACCAGTCTGGTGCCGATCAACCCGTCGCGCTTTCTGGACTTCATCTCCCGCGGGCTGGACCGGGACAGCATCATGAGCTGGCTGGGGGACGAGAGCATGCTCTACCGCTGGCACGAGCACTACGACGTGGTGACGCGCGACACCGCCGCCGGGCTGGGGGTCCCCGTGATCGATCTGCGCGCGCCGTTCCTGCTGTCCCACCGGTTCACGCAGCTGCTCTGCGGCGACGGGATGCACCCGACGGCGCAGGGACACCGGATGATCGACGGCTGTCTTGCGGGGGCGCTGGCCTGAAAAGGCGCGGCGGCCCTTGACAAACCGCCCGGAAAGCGGTATCATAAGAGAAATCCGCGATACCGCTTCCAAAAGGGGGGAACGACGATGAAGAGAGCGCTTCGGACCGTTCTGACGGTCCTGATTTTGGGGACCGTGCTGGCGGGCCTCGGGGCCTGCGGCGGCGAGGAGCTGTCCGGAAAGGTCCGGGTGGAGATGGTGTTCGAAAAGTACGGCACGATCGTGCTGGAGCTGGACGCGGACGCCGCGCCCGTCACCGTGACCAACTTCGTCGGGCTGGTGAACGACGGCTTTTACGACGGGCTGACCATCCACCGCGTCCAGAAGGGCTTCGTCATCCAGGGCGGCGACCCGGAGGGCACCGGCAGCGGCGGCTCCGGCAAGAGCATCAAGGGCGAATTTTTGGCCAACGGCGTTCAGAACACCCTGCCGCACACCCGCGGGGCAATCTCCATGGCCCGCCGCTCCAACGACTTCAACAGCGCCACCAGCCAGTTCTTCATCGTGCTGGACGACGCGGCGCGCAGTAGTCTGGACGGGGGATACGCCTGCTTCGGCTACGTCGTCGAGGGGATGGACGTGGTGGATTCCATCGCGGCCAACGCCGCCGGCACGGGGCCCATGGGCATGATCACCGAGGCCGAGCGCCGGCCTGTGATCGCCAGCGCCCGCGTGGTGGACTGAAGCGGCCGCAAAAGAGAAGATCCGGCTGCGCCGGAAGGACGGAACGCCCCGCCCTTCCGGCGCTTTTTTCGGCGGGACGGGCAAACGGAAAAGGCCCGCGCCGAAGGGCGCGGGCCGGAAAAGGACGAAGGTCAGCGGTCCAGATTGAAGATGGGCCGGACGTGGCGCCGGCCGCCGCCGATGAACGTCAGGGCCGCCGCGGCGTTGAGGCCGAAAAAGATCAGCAGGACCAGCCGGGCGGGCAGCACCGTGCCGAGGCCGCCGGCCAGAAGCTGTCCGGCCAGACTGCCGACGGTGTTCAGCATGTTGAACGCGCCGTTGAAGCGCCCCTTTTTCTCATGCGGGACATAGCTCTGGGTGGCGGAGACGCGGATGGTATAGCTGGTCACGCCCATCAGCCCCGACAGGAAGCAGAAGGTCATCATGACCGGGATGGGCGTGAAGAGATAGGTCGCCTCGAGGATGTTGGTGACCAGATAGACCCCGAGGGCGATGCCGAATTTCGCCGCGGCGGGGAGCCGGACGCGGTACTGGACGAGGCCGCCGACGGCGCGGCCCACCACCATCATGCCGACCACCAGCATGTAGACGTATTCGCCGTTTTCAAAGGTGCTCTTGAAATAGGGGAGCGTGGTGACGGCCGAGGCGCCGGCGGCCAGAGCGGAGGCCGTGAAATAGAGGGCGACGGCAAGCAGGCCGCGCTCGGCCGACAGATAGGAAAATCCTTCGCGGATGTCCCGCAGAAGCTGGCGGCCGGAGCTCTGCGCCGTGACGTTCTGCTTCTGCAGGGCGATATAGTCCTCTTTGGCGCGGATCTGCGTTTCCATGACGGCGGCGATGAAGAAACAGCCGGCGTTGATCAGCAGCAGCGGCGTGATGCCGACCTGGTTGTAGGCGAAGGTGGAGACGGGGATCATGACCGCGGCCACGGTCTCGAGGACGCTGGAGATGGAATAGGCCTTAGAATAGTTGCCTTCGCTGACCAGAAGCGGGTAAAAGCTCTGGTAGGCCACGGTGTAGACGCTGTTGATGCAGCCGACCAGGAAGCAGTAGACCGCCAGGATCGGAAAGCTGAACCAGCGCGAGCTGATGACAAAAGCCGCCGAGGCGTAGAGCGCGGCGGAGAGAAAGTCCAGCGTATAGATCGTCTTTTTGCGGGAGAACCGATCCAGGATCGCCCCGGAAAAGACGGGGGCGATCACCTGCGGCAGCGTGAACACGGCCACGTAGACGGCGTAGAGCAGGGCGGACTGGGTATAGTCCAGCACCAGCAGGCTCATGGCAAAGCCCGACATGGCGTTGCCCAGCATGCTGACGACGCTGCCCAGCGTCAGGATCGTGAAATCGCGGGTCCAGAGCTTGTTCATGTCACCAGAGAAGGAGGGGCGGTCAGGGTCAATAGACGCTGACCACCGGTTCGGAGGGTTCCTTAGAGGGGGTCACGGACTGGACCTTGACGGAGACGCCGCCGTTTTTCTCGTCGGCGGTGTCCAGCACGCCGGTGACGACGCACCAGCCGGGAAAGCGCAGCGAGTCCGTGTCCGCGTAAAAACAGGGCAGCCAGGCGTACTGGATGTCGTTGGCGCAGCAGGCCAGCACATGGCGGCCCGCCATGAACAGCCCGTCGGGGTCGCCCTCGTCCCGCTCGGCCCAGGCCAGGAAGCGGACGGTGCGCCCGTCGTACTTTTCGGGATCGTCGTACATGTCGGCGAACCACAGCGCGTAATCCCGGTCCCCGATGGCCATGACGTCCGCCGAAAAGTCGAAGGGGAGGGGATCCTCCACGGTGTCCTGCTCGACCTTACCGTCGGCATAGCGGTAATAGATGTCGCCGCGGCGGTTGACGGCGCGGACGGCCTTGTGCAGCTCGGAGGTGTCCGAGCCGGGGGCCACGCGGTTGTAGACCACCACGGAGGACGAGGTCAGCATCTCGTAGACGAGGCTTCGCATGTTGGCGTTGTAGACCGGAAAGGTCAGCGAGTCGAAGACCGTGATGCTCTGGAACACATACCAGTTTTCGGGAAGCGCCTCGGCCAGCGGCCGCAGGGTCCACATGGCGTTGTATTCGACGGCCACGCGCTGGGCGCCGGTCTCTTTCTCCAGCGCGGACAGCTTTTGCGCCGTCAGCTCGGCGGGCGAGGAGACGAAGCGGACCTCGATCTGTTTTTTGCGCAGCGCGTCCTGATCGTACTCGCATTCGCCCTCTTCACAGACGATCAGCAGGAACCGTTTTCCCTGCGTGAAGCGGGACTTCAGCATCAGATTGGAGAGATAGGTGGTCTTTCCCGCGTCGAGAAAGCCCATGAACAGATACACCGGAATATCCATGGCGTGTCGCTCCTTGCCCGGGATGGACGGGCTCAGACGCGGAACAGTCCGCGCAGGCCGTCCTCGTCGATCTTGGCGCCGATGACGCACAGCCGTCCCGTGACCTCGGCGCCGCCGGTGCGGACGTCGATCTCGCCGGGCACATAGTCGAAGTGCAGCCAACTGCCGTCCTCCGCGGGGACGATGCCCTTGGCCCGCAGGACCTGACCGAAGGAGCCTTCGTCCAGCGCGGCCAGCGCCGCGCGCAGCTCGTCGGCGGTGAACCGGCGGCCCGTCTCGACGCCCCAGCTGGTGAAGACCTCGTCGGCGTGGTGATGCCCGTGGTGGTCGTGGTGATGATGGTGGTCGTGATCGTGATCGTGGCCGTCATGGTCGTGATCGTCGTGATCGTGGTGGTCGTGGTCGTC
This sequence comes from Clostridiales bacterium, assembly GCA_016285815.1. Classification (GTDB taxonomy): domain Bacteria; phylum Bacillota; class Clostridia; order Oscillospirales; family QAMX01; genus SIG499. The sequence goes on along the minus strand of JAEERN010000156.1, from coordinate 13,410 downwards.
GTGATCGTCGTGATCATCGTGATCGTGGTCATGGTCGTCGTGGTCGTCATGGTCGTGGACGTGGCCGCAGACGGGGCAGACGGTCTCGTCCTTCAGGCGCTCCAGCGCGGCGGCAAGGGTGTTCTTCTGCTCCAGGACGGCGCGGAGCGCGTCGCCGGTCAGCTGGTCCCACGGGGTGGTGACCACGGTGGCGTCGGGGTTGTGTTCCCGGATCAGGGCCAGACACTGTTCCAGCTTTTCGGGGGAGATGTCGCCGGTGCGGCTCAGCACGATGGTGCCCGCATGCTCCAGCTGGTCCAGAAAGAACTCGCCGAAGTTTTTGACGTAGACGCGGCACTTGTTGGCGTCCACCACGGTGACCAGCGAGCCGATCTCCGCGCGGCCGGCCACGGCGCCGGAGGCGGCGCGGATGACGTCGCTCAGCTTGCCGACGCCCGAGGGCTCGATGAAAATGCGGTCCGGGGCGAAGCGGTCCAGGACCTGCCCCAGCGCCTCGCTGAAGTCGCCCACCAGGCTGCAGCAGATGCAGCCGGAATTCATCTCGGTGATCTCGATGCCGGCCTCTTTCAGAAAGCCGCCGTCGATGCCGATCTCGCCGAACTCGTTCTCGATCAGCACCAGCTTTTCCCCGGCGTACGCCTCGCGGATCAGCTTTTTGATCAGTGTGGTCTTGCCCGCTCCGAGAAATCCGGAGAACACGTCTATTTTGGTCATGGTCGGATGCCTTTCTTTCCTTTGAGTCTTCGTTTTTTGCGCGGAACGCGGCGGGCGCCGCTTTCCGGTGCGCAGAAAGCCGTTTTTCGCTCTGCAATTCTTTATTATAGCACGAAAGTCAAGAGAGGTCAAGACCGTCCCCGCGCGCAAAGGCGAGACGGGGCGGCCGGCCCCGGACGCCGGAAAACGGCAGAGCGCGGCGCGCTCCGCGGCAAAAAAACTGTTGACAAGCGCCGGCGGATGGTGTATAATGATGCCACTCAACTGAAAACACCCCAAAAACTGTGAACTTGAGGAGTACCCGGCCGGGACGGCTTCAGAGAAAAGCGACCGCGAGCGTTCGCGGGTGGAAGTCGCTTTGCGCGCGGACCGCCGGGGAAGGTCGCAAGTGAGTTTCCGCCGTGAAAGACGAAACGCGTTGTTCAGCGGCGGACGGGCGCTCCCGTTACAGAGACCGGAGGATCGGAACGTCCCCCGACACAAGGCGCGCGCGGGCCGGAAGGCCATGCGCGAATCAGGGTGGTACCGCGGGTCTGATCGGACCCGTCCCTGGGAAGGATTTCCCGGAGACGGGTCCTTTTCTGATATCTGTTGATAAAAAAGGAGATGATACCATGTCCGGTCACGTTCGAGAGATCGCAGAGAGACTGAGAGAGATGCGCGAGATCGCCGGGCTGTCCGTGGAAGAGGCGGGAGAGAAGCTGACCGTCGGAGCGGAGCAGTACCGGGAGATGGAGAGCGGCGAGGTGGATATCCCCATCAGCGTGCTGTGCGAGGCGGCGGATCTGTTCGGCATCTCCGTCACCGAGCTGCTCACCGGGGACCGCGCCAAGCTCACCATGTACTCGGTGGTCCGCAAGGACCGGGGCATCGGCGTCGAGCGCACCGAGGGATACGACTATAAGGCGCTGGCCTACGGCTTTTCCGAGCGGAAGGCCGAGCCGCTGCTGGTCACGGTGGAGCCGAAGCCGGCGGACGCGCCGCTTCACCCCAACGCCCACACGGGCCACGAGTTCCACTATTGCCTGGAGGGCCGGATGCGGTTCTACATCGGCGGCCGGGAGCTGATCATCAACGAGGGCGACTCGCTCTATTTCGATTCGGCCTATCCCCACGCCATGGAGGCGCTGGACGAAAAGCCGGTGCGGCTGATCGTCGTCGTCATCAAATAGGCGCCGGGACCTTCCGGCCGGACACTTTTGATCCATATCCATTCACATCCGAGGGAACCAATATGTTTATCGACCGATTCTGCAGGACGGACTTTTCGTCCTACGAGGAGTTCAAACGGGAGTTCAAGATCAACGTGCCGGAGCATTTCAACTTCGGCTATGACGTGGTAGACGAGCTGGCGGCCATCCGGCCGGACAGCCTGGCCTTTATCTGGTGCAACGACCGCGGCGAGGAAAAGCGCGTCACCTTCGCCGAGCTGAAGACCCTGACGGACAAGTGCGCCAACCTGCTGGCCGCCCGGGGCATCGGCCGGGGCGACATCGTCATGACGCTGCTGCGCTGCGCCTGGCAGTACTGGATCACCGCCGTGGCGGTCCACAAGCTGGGGGCGGTGCTGCTGCCGGCGGTGCACCAGCTGATGACCAAGGATCTGGTCTATCGCTTTCAGGCCTCCGGCGCCAAGGCGGTGGTCTGCGCCGACATCCCCGAGTTGCGCGGCCACATCCTGGAGGCGGCGGAGATCTGCGGCGGGCCGCAGATCCGTCTGGGCATCGGGGGCAAGTTCGACGGGTTCGACGACTTCGACGCCGCGCTGGCCGCCGCGCCGGCCGAGTGGACCCGGCGCCCCACGGAGAACGGCGACCCGTTCCTGATCTATTTCACGTCCGGGACGGCGGGCAACCCCAAGATGGTCACCCATGACTTCCGCTATCCGCTGGGCCACATCCTGACGGCGCGGTTCTGGCAGAACATCAATCCGGGGGACCTGCACTACACCCACGCCGACACAGGCTGGGCCAAGAGCTCGTGGGGCAAGATCTACGGCCAGTGGATCTGCGAGGCCACGCTGATGCTCTACGACTGCGCGGGGCGGTTCCGCCCGACGGACGTGCTGCACGTCATCGAGAAGTACCGCGTCAACGTGTTCTGCGGCCCGGCCACGGTGTTCCGCTTCCTGATCAAGGAGGACATGTCCGCCTTCGACCTGTCCAGCCTGCGCCACTGCTGCATCGCGGGCGAGCCGCTGAACGGGGAAGTCTATAATAAATGGAAGGAATACACCGGCCTCGAGCTGCGCGAGGGCTTCGGCATGACCGAGACCGCCGTGCTGGCGGCCAACTTCCCGTGGCTGAAGGTGCGCCCTTGCTCCATGGGCCGCCCGTCGCCGCACTTCAACGTAAAGCTGCTGGACGAGAACGGCGTCGAGGTGGAGCGGGGCGACGAGGGCGAGCTCTGCATCCCCCTGGACCAGGGAAGCCCGGCCGGCCTCACCGTGGGCTATTACAAGGATCCGGAAAAGACGAAGCAGATCATCCACGACGGGTATTTCCACACCGGCGACGTGGCCTGGATGGACGAGGACGGTTTTTTGTGGTTCGTGGGCCGCAGCGACGACGTGATCAAGTCCTCCGGCTACCGGATCGGACCCTTCGAGGTGGAAAGCGCGCTGATGACCCATCCGGCGGTGCTGGAGGCGGCCATCACCGCCGTTCCGGACCCGGAGCGCGGCCAGATCGTCAAGGCCACCATCGTGCTGGCCAAGGGGTTCGAACCGTCGGCCGCGCTGGTCAAAGAGCTTCAGGACCACGTCAAGCATACCACCGCGCCGTACAAGTATCCGCGCGTCATCGAATTCGTGGCCGAACTGCCCAAGACGGCCAGCGACAAGATCAAGCGCAGCGACCTGCGCAGCCGGGATGCGGCAAAGTGACGAAAAAATATAATACGTTCAGTAGACAAATACAAATTGTATAATTTTTAACGGGCAGTTGTGTAGATTGCCCAAGGATCGCGGCGGAGGAGAGGCCGCCGGAACGGGAAAAAGTGGAAAAGACGGGGGCTGCCGGTCCGGCGGCCCCCGCTTTTTGTGTCTGAAACGGTGCGGATTTGGTAAAAATCCATAGTTTTGTCCGGTCGGATTTGTACAATACTACCCACTCGGCCGGGGAGACGGGGCGAAAAAAATCGAAGAAAATTTGAAGGGCGCTATTGACAAATTGAATAAAATCCCCTATTATATTAGTGAGATTAGATGGATTGGTTTGCGGAAACGCAACAAAAAAACGCGGGTCGCCCTGCAAAAATGAGACAAAATCCCGAACGTGGCCTTTTTTAAAGGCCATATTCGGTGCGTTTTTCCCTTTTTTGACTTGGCAAAATGTACAAAGAGCGGACGGTGGGAAGCTCTTCCGTGCGGCTTGCGGGGGCGAAGCGTTTTGAAAAGACCGCCGACTGGTTTCTGAACTCTGAAATCCTTATGGGAAAGGGTGGAATTATGCAGGGAAACAACTGGAACGGTCCGGGCAGCAGCGTGCGTGGCTGGCGTCCGGCCGGAAAGCGGTTCGTCCGCTGTGTGGCGTTTTTGCTCGCGGCTGTCACCATCCTGACGGCAGCTCCGCTGGGCATGCTTTCGCACGCGGAAAACGGGACGACCGCCGCGTTGACGACGACTGCGTCGCCGACGGGATCCGAGTATGCGTCTGTGAACTTCTCGGAGTCCTCCTACGGGAGCTATCGGGAGCGCAACGCGGACAAAAAGGTCTATGACGGAGAGGACGTCATCATCGACTACACCTCGATCTCCGGCGAGACCAACATGAACTATGAGATCCTGCCGGAGTACGAAGGCGTGAAGAACGCGGTCCTGCTCAAGGACGAGACCAAGGAGCAGGAGTCGGTCGTCAAGGACGATCTTGCCAAAGATCAGGAGCTCAAGCCCACCGAGCTCGCGGAGCTGACGTTCCGCTTCACCGCTCCTGAGTCCGCCCTTTACGAGGTCCGGGTCAAGTACTTCCCCATCGTCGCCATGCCGGACGGCACCGTGATCAGCAACGGCGCCAAGATCGAGCGCGGCTTCAAGCTCGACGGAGAGTTCCCCTTTGACGAGCTCAAGTCCGTTTCGTTCTCCCGTGTGTGGGCGGACGCGGTGCCGGTGGGATCGGAGCACGACAGCCTCGGCAACGAGATCAAGCCCGCCACGTTGGAAAAGCCGGAGTGGCGCGTCGAGTATCTCAACGACGACGAGACCTATTACTTCGACTCGTTCCGCATTTACGTCGAGGCGGGCGAGCACGAGCTGACCGTCGTCTCCGAGCGGTCGGACCTGCTGGTCGAGGAGATCGCGTTCTGCGCGCCGAAGACCCTGCCGAGTTATGCCGAGGTCAAGGCGGATTACGCGGCCAAGGGATATCAGCCCGCCGGGAACGGCGCGCTGGTCAAGATCGAGGCCGAGCAGACCGCCACCAAGAGCAACTCTTCGATTTATCCGTACCACAGCCGTTCCTCCGTCCTCAACTCTTCCGCCAGCGGCAAGTTCACGTATGATCACACGCAGATCAACGTCATCGGCGGCGAGATGTGGCAGGAAGCGGGCGAGTGGGTCTCGTGGGACGTCACCGTTCCCGAGTCCGGCCTCTATATGATCACGCTCCGCGGACGTCAGAACGTCAACCGCGGCGTGAGCTCCGGGCGGGCGCTCACCATCAACGGCGAGTACCCCTTCGCCGAGGCGACGGACTGTTCCTTCTATTATGATCCGAACTTCGGGTACTATACGCTGGGCGACACCAAGGCGGATGAGCGCGGAGAAGAGACGGCCTTCCAGTTCTACTTCGAGGCCGGCAAGACCTATAACATCTGCCTGGAGGCCACGCTGGGCACCATCGAGGATCTGGCCAGAAAGCTGGACGACTCGGTCAACGTGCTGATGACGGTCTACCGCCGGATGCTGGCCCTCTGCGGCAACAACCCGGACGAGGACACCGACTACGGCTTTGAGAAGTATCTGATCAAAGAGCTGCAGACCCTGCGGGACGAAGCCGTCGTTCTGCGCGGCCTGTCCGACGAGCTCTTTGAGATCACCGGTGAACGCAGCGCCAACTCCGCGGTCCTCGAACGGACGGCGGACCGCATCGAGCGGATGGCCAACCGACCGATCCTGATCGCCAAGAACTTCACGTCGTTCAAGAACGACGTTTCGGCCATCGCCGAATGGATCCTGGAGCTGCAGAAGCAGCCTCTGGAGTTGGATTGCCTCTATCTGAGCGGCTCCAAGGCGGATCTGCCCAGCAACCGCGCGGGCCTGTTCCGCGGCATCGGACACGAAGTCCGGCTGCTGTGGTCGTCCTTCGTGGTGGACTATTCCTCCGTCGGCACCTCGGCGGACGGGGACAACACCATCACGGTGTGGTTCACGCCCAGCGCGGCAGCCTCTGTCACCGGCGGCGGCCGCGAACAGGCGCAGATCCTGAAGCGTCTGATCGAGAGCGACTTCAATGCGAAATACCCGGATATCGGCGTGAACCTGCAGATCATCGCCATCGACGCGCTGCTGCCGGCCACGCTGGCCGGCAAGGGCCCGGACGTGGTGATCGGCGTGCAGAGCAACAAGCCGGTCAACTTCGCCATGCGCGGCGCCGTCATCAACCTGTCCCAGTTCGACGACTGCGCCGAGGTCCTGAACCGCTTCTACCCCAGCGCCTACACCAGCTTCACCTATCTGGACGGCGTCTACGCGCTGCCGGAGACCCTGAACTTCCAGGTGATGTTCTACCGCACCGACATCTTCGGTGAGAACGGCTGGGCCATCCCGCAGAGCTGGGAGGACGTCTACGACATCATCCCCGAGCTGGCCAACAGCTATATGGAATTCGGCTTCAAGGCGGCCATCACCAACATGTTCGGCCTGATCAACCAGCGGCACGGCGTTCTGTACCGCGGCGAGGGCGACATGTTCGGCTATGCCACCGGTCTTGACACCGACGAGGCCGTCGCGGCGTTCATCCAGTACGTGAACCTGTACCGCAGCTACGGCGTCAACCTGGACATCGACTTCCAGACCCGTTTCCGCACCGGCGAGGTCCCGCTGGGCATCGAGGACATCTCGATGGTCAACAAGCTGGCCATCTCCGCCCCGGAGATCGCGGGCAACTGGAGCTTTACGCTGATGCCCGGCCAGACCTATGAGAACGAGGACGGCACGACCTGGATCGATCACTCCGTCGCCGCCTCCGGCAACGGCTGCATCATCCTTTCCAAGTCCAACAACCAGAAGAGCGCCTGGGAGTTCATCAAGTGGTGGACCTCCGACGAGATCCAGATCGACTACTGCGCCGAGGTCGAAGCCACCATGGGCAAGGCCAACCGCATCTTCTCCGCCAACAAGGCCGTCGTTTACACCCAAGGCTGGTCCACGGAAGAGCTCAACACCATCCTGGTGGCCCGCTCCTGGACGGACGGCGTTCCGGAGGTCCCGGGCAGCTATTACACCGAGCGCCACATGACCAATGCGTTCACCCGTACGTACAACCTGCGCACCGATCCGCGCGAGACCCTGTTGGACTACATCGACGAAATCAACCTCGAGCTCAGCAAGAAACGGACCGAGTTCGGTCTTCGCACCGCTGAAGATCTCAAGTAAAGGGGGAATGTAAATTGTCAGAGATGAACAAAGCCGCTGCCTCCAATGACCTCGAGTTCAAGACAGCGATGCGGAACATCGGCAAGTACTTCCAGTACAAGTGGTCGTTGATGAAAAAAGCCAAGGTCTACTACGCGTTCATCGCGCCGTACGCTCTGGTGTTCATCACGTTCACCGTGCTCCCGGTGCTCATTGCCATCTACTTCAGCTTCACCAACTTCAACATGATCGACAGGCCGAGCTGGGTCTTCATCGACAACTACTACGCGCTGTTCATTGACGACGACCTGTTCATCACGGCCATCAAGAACACGCTGCTGTTCTCGGTCATCACCGGTCCTGTGGGATATCTGATGTCCCTCGGGTTCGCGTGGCTGATCAACGAGCTTCCGCCGAAGGTGCGCGCGGTCTTCACCCTGTTCTTCTACGCGCCGGCCATCTCCGGCACGAGCTACGTCATGTTCTCGTACATCTTCTCCGCCGACGAGTACGGCCTGCTGAACTCGGCTCTGCTGAACTGGGGCTTCATCACCGAAGCGGTCCCGTGGCTGCAGAACGAAAAGACCGTTCCCTTCTGCGTCATCGTCGTCAGCCTGTGGCTGTCGCTGGGCACCGGCTTCCTTTCCCTGATCGCCGGCCTGCAGGGCGTTCCCAAGGATCTGTATGAGGCGGGCGCCATCGATGGCATCAAGAACCGGTGGCAGGAGCTCTGGTACATCACCCTTCCGACCATGAAGGATCACCTGATGTTCGCCGCCGTCATGAGCATCACCGGCTCGTTCGGCATGGGCGCCGTCATCACGGCGCTGGTCGGCTTCCCCAGCCCGAACTATTCGGCGCACACCATCGTCCACCATCTGGAGGACTATGGCAACACCAGGTTCGAGATGGGCTATGCCTCGGCCATCGCGGTCCTGCTGTTCCTGCTGATGGTCGTGTGCAACGAGCTGATCCAGAAGCTCCTCAGAAAGGTGGGCACCTGATATGGCGATCAGAATATTCAGAATGAAAGCGGGCAACCGCGTCAACCGCCGCGTCTCCGGCGACATCGGCGTCACGCTCTTTCTGGTGATCTTTGCCATCATCATGGTCATCCCGCTGTACTTCGCGATCATCCAGTCCATCAAGCCCATGAACGAGCTTTACATCTTCCCGCCGCGTCTCTACGTCACGTCTCCGACGCCCGACAACTACGCGGATCTGTTCCGGCTGATGTCCAGCTCCTGGGTCCCGTTCTCCCGTTACGTCTTCAACACGGTCATGATCACCGCGGTGGGCACCTTCGGCCATATCATCCTGGCTTCGATGGCGGCCTATCCTCTGGCCAAGTACCGCTTCCCCTTCTCGCAGGGCTTTGCGAAGATGGTCCGCTTCGCGCTGATGTTCAACGCGACGGTCCTGACCATCCCGACCTACATCATCATGGCGCGCCTGGGCTGGATCGACACCTACTTCAGCCTGATCGTCCCGGCCTTCGGCTCTTCGCTGGGTCTCTACCTGATGCAGAACTTCATGGCCGACCTGAGCGACGCGCTGTTTGACGCGGCCAAGATCGACGGCGCCCGCGAGGGCCTGATCTTCTGGCGGATCGTCATGCCGAACGTCAAGTCCGGCTGGCTGACGCTGATGATCTTCTCCGTCCAGACCCTGTGGAACACCAACAACAGCATGTACATCTACAGCGAAGAGCTCAAGACTCTTCCGTACGCCATCAGCCAGATCACGTCCGGCGGTTACGCCCGCGCCGGCGCCGCCGCCGCCGCCGTGGTCGTCATGATGCTCGTCCCGATCATCGTCTTCATCATCTCCCAGAGCAACGTCATCGAGACGATGTCCAAGTCGGGCATCAAGGAATAAGGAGGAAGGAGATCTATGAAGCACAGACGATTGACCGCACTCCTTCTGATGCTCCTGCTCTGCGCGGCGCTGGGCGCCTCGTCCTTCGCGCTGGTCCCGCACCGGGGGTATTCGTACGACAACAACGGCATCGCCACGGCCGCGCCGATCCCGTACTCCTTTGAACAGGAAGTCAACGGCGTGGATTACGGCATCGGCGCCTTCACCAGCGCCGCCGACCTGTTCGTGGATCAGGACGACAACATCTACGTCCTCGACGGGAAGAACGCCCGCGTCTGCATCTTCGACTCGGACCTCGAGCTGGTCCGGATCATCGGCAGCGCGGGGGAGGGCGTCGTGGGAAGCGAGATCTCCTATCAGGGAGAGAACGTCACGTTCAACGCGCCCAGCGGCCTGTTCGTTTACGAGCACTTCGACAAGAAGCTGCTCTACGTGGCGGATACGGGCAACGCCCGCATCGTCCGCTTCGACATGCTGGGCGAGCTGGACAAGAAGGGCTCTGTGGAAGAGGCCTGCCAGCCCATCGCCGCCGAGACCATCTACACCAAGCCGGCCATCGATCTGATCAACGAGAACGCGGCGTACAAACCGCTGAAGCTGGTCGTCGACCGGGCCGAGCGCATGCACGTGGTCTGTCAGACCATCAACCGCGGCATCGTGAAGCTGAACCCGGACGGCTCGTTCAACAGCTTTTACGGCGCGCCGGAGGTCTCTTACGAGCTGATCGAAAAGTTCTGGCGGCTGATCTCCACCAACGAGCAGCTGGCCCGGATGGAGCACTTCGTTCCGACCGAGTACAACAACATCGCCATGGATCCCGAGGGGTTCGTCTGGGTGGTCACCAAGACCATCGCGGACCGCTATATCCACGACTCGATGAAGACGGACTATGACGACACCGCGGGCAGACAGGAGCACGCCCCGGTGAAGAAGATCAACTCCTACGGCACGGACATCACGTCCCGCACGGGCACCTATCCGCCGGTGGGCGACATCGCCTCGGTGACCATCGAATACGAGCGCGCCGGCTCCGGCGTCAACGTGCTGGCGCAGATGCAGGTGCTCTGCGGCACCTCCGCCTTCGAGGACATCACCGTCGACGAGTACGGCTGCTATTACATCATGGACTCCCTGCGGCACAAGGTCTTCTGCTACGACTGCGACGGCAACCTGCTGTTCCAGTTCGCCAACGACGGCACCCAGTTCGGCACCTTCAAGAACCCGGTGGCCATCGGGACCTTCCAGGACGACAAGGTCATCGTGCTGGACTCCATCGACGCTTCGCTGATGATCTTCAAGCCCACCGACTACGGCGCCAGGATCCTGGCCGCCGTCCGGGCCTATCAGCAGGGCGAGTATCAGCAGTCCGAGGACCTCTGGCAGGAAGTCCTGAAGATGAATTCCAACAACATGCTGGCATACTCCGGCGTGGGCAAGGCCCTGTACCGCAGCGGCGAGTACCGGGCGGCCATGAGGTACTTCACCATCGCCAAGAACGTGGAGTACTACTCCAAGGCGTTGGAGGAATATCTCCACGAACTGATCGGCAACAAGTTTACCGTCGTCTTCCTGGTGATCGTCGGCATCGTTCTGGTGATCTGGATCATCAAGACGACGAAACAGTTCCGGAGCTTCCTGCGGAACGGCGTAAAGAAGGTGATGTGAGCATATGGTCACTGTGTTGAAGCAACTCAAATACGCGTTCACGCTCATGTTCCATCCGTTTGACGGCTTTTGGGATCTCAAACATGAAAAACGCGGCTCGCTTACCGCGGCGCTGATCATCGTGGGCCTGCTGTGCGTGCAGCAGATCTTCAAGACCCAGTTCACCGGCTTCATCTACAATCCGGAGTACGACGGCGTCAGCCTGAACGTCCTCAAAGAGATCGCCATCGTTCTGGGTACGTTCCTGCTGTGGTGCGTCGCCAACTGGAGTCTGACGACGCTGATGAACGGCGAAGGGTCCTTCAAGGACATCGTCATGGCCTCTGCTTACGCCATGGCCCCCTTCTTCATCATCGGCTTCCCGCTGATCTTCCTGAGCAACATCATGTCGGAAGATTACGAATCCTTCTACTATCTCCTGCTTTACATCTCCATCGGCTGGTCCGCCCTGCTGATGGTCAGCAGCGTGCTGGTGATCCACCAGTACACCCTGGGCAAGACGATCCTCACCACGGTGCTCATCGTCGTCGCCATGGCGGTCATCATTTTCCTGCTGCTGCTGTTCTTCAACCTGATCTCTCAGATGGTGGGCTTCATCACGGGCCTTTATTGGGAGATCTCACTGCGATTCTTCTAAAAGGAGGGAAACGGCATGAAAAAAATGAAAGCCTGCACGGTCATCTGTCTGGCGCTGATCCTTTCGATGCTGATTCCCTTCGGGGCGCAGGCCGTCGAATACAAGGGCGAACAGTTCGTTGCGCCGGATTACAAGGAGTATCAGGCCGGCGGCGAGTCCAACCTTGAGATCGCTCTGGACTATGAGCCTTACGAGTGGCTGAGCATCAACGTTACGGACACCAAGACCGGCGAGGTCTGGCGCAGCAACCCCACCCACTACAAGCAGGGGTCGGAGAGCGCCTCGACAGAGCGGCAGAAGACGGAACAGTCCCAGCTCGTTCTGGTCTACAACTACGACCAGAACGGCAACCGGGACCGTCTGGCCGACATCGGTTACGTCTCTTCGGCTTCCAAGACCAACACCTATTACTCCTACACCGACTGTGTGGTCCGCGATCAGGCGACCTTCGAAGAGATCGTGGAGAACGGCAAAGTCGTCGGCTTTAAGGTCATTTACGGCTTTGGCGACATCAACTCCGAGATCTATCCGCTGGCGATGAGCGAAAGCTCCTTCGATCGCTACTACGAACAGTACTGCGAGATCGCCGTGGACGAAGCGGGCAATCCGGACGAAAAGGCCCGGAAGCAGTTCGCCTCCCGCTACGCCTACTATCAGATCGAGGCGCTGAACGCTTCGATGGAGAAGGAAGTCAACCGTCAGAAGACGGAATCCGCCAAGAAGGCCAAGCGGGACGAGTGGGATCTGAAGATCCAGCTCCTGCTGCAGACCTATCCGCTGCTTGAGACCGGCGAGGGCGTCTACGAGCTGTACTCCAGCGCCACCGCCACGGTCTTCAAGAAGAACCAGCTGATCGCCGACTGGCAGAATCTGGGCTTCACGCGCGACGACCTGGCGGCCGAGTACGAGTACATCGGCTATACCGCCGCCGCCTCCGGCGTCAACTTTATGATTCCGGTCATTTACAAGATCGAGGGCAACACCCTGAAGGTCCAGGTCGTCACCAGCGAGATCGAACAGCCCTCCGAGGTGGCCATCACCCGTCTCGACGTGCTGCCGCAGTTCGGCGCCATGCTGGACACCGAGGTGGAAGAGGGCTATACCTTCATCCCCGACGGCTCCGGCGCCATCATCGAGCACGGCAACGGCGACATCCGTTCGACCTCCGTCCAGATCGCGCTCTCCAACCGCCACAAGGACGAGGCGCTGGCCCGCGACGGCAACAAGATCGCGGACATCCCGTACTTTGAGACCTCGGTGCTGCCGGTCTTCGGGATGAAGCAGGACAACCGCGCGCTGTTCGGCATCATCGAAAAGGGCTATGAGATCGGCAACGTGGCCGCCTATCTGGCCGAGGGAAAACAGAACCAGTACAACTACGTTTACCCCTCGTTCTACGTGACGGCCACCGACGAGATCTACTATTCCAACGGCTCGAGCTCCGGCCTGACCATGTTCCCGAAGGTCTATTCGGAGGTGGAGGTCGAGGTGAGAGACGGCCTCACCACCAAGACCGAGGTCCAGGAGTGGGGCTATTGCCGCCTGCCGGCCACGGATCTTCAGATCCGGTACACCTTCCTCTATGACGAGGAAGCCAACTACGTCGGCATGGCCAAGTTCTTCCGCCAGTACCTGATCGACCTGTACGGTCTGGACCGGCTGGAGGTGCAGGCGAACACCACGTTCTACGCGGACATCTACGGCGCGATCCTCAAGAAGATCGGCATCGCGGGCTTCCCCATCCAGGTGAAGTACGCGCTGACCGACTTTGACGAGGCCACCGAGATCGTCAACGAGCTGCTGACCAGGGTGGGCGGGCTTTCCGTTCGGTACATGGGCATGGCCAACGGCGCCCTGTACGCGACGGACTATTCCAACCACTTCCGCCCGCTCTTCGCGCTGGGCGGCAAGAAGGGCTATCGCCAGTTCCTGTCCGACATGGATG